>NZ_JANYGL010000046.1 GCF_025362435.1 Polymorphobacter sp. | reverse complement strand
ACTTTCTCCTGCTCCCCTCCCCTTCAGGGGAGGGGCCGGGGGTGGGGGAGTCGCGGGCGCTACAAAACTGAAGTCCCCACCCCCGGGCCGCGCCAAGCGGCGCGTCTCTCGCCCCTCCCCTGAAGGGGAGGGGAAGCGCTGTGGTCCTGTGCCCTCATTTGAGCTAGAGGCCGCTGCGAAAACCGATGTCGAAATCCCTGAACTTCGTGTGACCTTTCACCCGCGCAGGATCACCCCAACTCGCCAAGATCGAGTGCCGCCAACAGCTTAGCCCGTGCGCTCCGGATGTGGTGCCACAACCCGGGCGAGGCGAGGTCGCCCGGCGCAATCGCCTCCGGCCAGTGCTCCGCAACGACGCGCTCGATCCGATCGGCTTTCGCTGCATCGAGGAGGAACCGTGGGTCGACCGTGGCCGGGTCGGCGACGACGCGGAGACGGAGGCAGGCGGGGCCGCCGCCGTTGCGCATCGACTCGCGGACCTCGACGAATTCGAGCGTGCGGATCGGGCCGTTGCTTGCGACAACGGCGTCGAGATACGCCGCGACGCGGGGGTTGGCGCGGGCTTCGGCGGGCAGGATGAGTGCCATACCGCCAGCGGGCAGGGTCACCAGCTGTGAGTTGAACAGGTAGGTTTCGATCGCGTCGGTAAGGCTGACCGCGGCGGCGGGAACCTCGATGATCGTCGCTTCGGGGAGCAGCCGAATGAGGTCGGCGGCGAACCCGGCGGGGTCGGCGAAGGCGAGTTCGTGCATGAAGACAACGGCTTCGTTCGCCACCGCGACGACGTCGTTGTGGAACGCCCCCGCCGCGATCGCCGCCGGCGACTGCTCGACGAACAGGGTCCGGGCCGGGTCGAGTCCGTGGCGGCGGGCAATCGCTTCCGAGGCGCGCCGCGACTGGCGTGCAGGAAACGGGCCGCCCTCGACGCCGTAGACGAAGACCTCGACGCCGGGCGCATCGTGTGCCGCCGCCAGCCGCATGTGATTGGCCGCGCCCTCGTCGCCGAAGCTTGGCAGTGCCGCGTGCACATCGAACGCACGATGCCCGAACATCAGCCGAACTTGCTGCTCGGTCGCCGTCGCCTCGTGGCTGCGGTGCGGCATCCGCGCCAGGTTGGCGATGCTGAGGTGACAGCGGCCGTCGCTGGTGTCGGGAGCCGGCGAGACCGTCGCGGCATTCGCGGTCCACATCGACGACGCCGACATCGCCTGGGCGAACAGGACCGGGTCGACCCGAGCGGCTGCGGCGCAGACGTCGTCGCCGCTGCCGGTGAAACCCAGCTGCCGCAGCCAGCCGGTCGCCGGGCGGTCGAGCGGGACGAAGAACCCCTGCACCAGCCCGAGGCGCATCGCCGCGCGCATCTTCGCCAGCCCTTGCAGCGCAGCGTCACGCGGTCGGGACACCGACCCGGCATTATTGGCGCTGGCGAGGTTGCCAAGGCTCAGCGCGGCGTAATTGTGGCTCGGCCCGATGATGCCGTCGAAGTTGATCTCGAGGCTCATCGCAGCCCGGTCGCGATGTTGCCCTCGATGCTGTCGGCTTCGAGGCTGGCGACCGGCCATGCGCAATAATCGGCGGCGTAATAGGCGCTCGGGCGATGGTTGCCGCTGAGCCCGACCCCGCCGAAGGGCGCGTTCGACGCCGCGCCGTTGGTTGGGCGGTTCCAGTTGACCACCCCGGCGCGGCTCTCCCGCCAGAAGCGGTCGTAAAGCGCCGAGTCGCCGCCGATCAGCCCCGCCGACAGGCCGAATTTCGTCGCGTTCGCCTCGCACATGGCGGCGGTAAAGTCGGGGACGCGGACCACCTGCAGCACCGGGCCGAACAGCTCGACGTCGGGACGGTCCGCGACGCCGGTAACATCGATCAACCCGGGCATAAGGAACGGCCGCGCCATGTCGCGCCGGGCGAGGACGCGCAACACCCGGGCGCCCTTGCCGATCAGCGCGGCGAAGCCCGCCTGCAGCGCGTCGGCGGCGCGGTTGTCGATGACCGGCCCCATGAACGGCTGCGGCTCGTCGAACGGCGCGCCGACGACGATCCGGTCGATCAGCCCGACGACGCGATCGAGCAGCGGCGCGGCGTCGGGTCCGACGATCAGCCGCCGGGCGCAGGTGCAGCGTTGCCCCGCCGACAGATACGCCGACTGGATGATCAGCGCCGCCGCCGCATCGAGCCGATCCGCGTCGAGGTCCCAGACGACGAGGGGATTGTTGCCGCCCATCTCAAGCGCGAGGATCTTGTGCGGGGTCTCGGCGAACTGGCGGGCAAGCGCCGCCCCGGTCCGTGGCGAGCCGGTGAACAACAGCCCGTCGATGTCGGCGGCGGCGAGGGCCTTGCCGGTCTCGCCACCGCCGTGGACGACGCCGAGGACGCCGGGCGGCAACCCTGCCGCGTCCCAGCACGCCGCCATGAAGTCGGCGACCGCTGGGCTCAGTTCGGACGGCTTGAACACGACGGTGTTGCCGGCAAGCAGAGCGGGCACGATGTGGCCGTTCGGCAGATGCGCCGGGAAATTGTACGGGCCGAGGACCGTGACGACGCCATGCGGCTTGTGGCGCAGCACTTGCCGGACCCCGCCGACCTCGCCGCTGCGGGTGCCGGCGCGCTCGGCTTGCGCGGTGATCGAGATGTCGACCTTGGCACGGACGCTGGCGACTTCCGTCCGGGTTTCCCACAGCGGCTTGCCGGTTTCGCGGGCGATTAGGACGGCAAAGTCCTCGGCGCGCTCGCCGACGGTGGCGGCGAAGCGCCGGGCGACGGCGATGCGTTCGTCGAGCGACGTCGCGCTCCAGCCGGGGAAGGCGGCGCGCGCCGAGGCGACCGCAGCGGCGGGATCGCCGGCAGGGCCCTGCCAGACGATCTCGCCGGTGCACGGGTCGGTCGAGGTCTGGATCACAAGCTAAAACCCGACATGCCGCACCTCGTTGCCCAATCCTACCCCCATCAAGTCGGCCTCGCCCGCCGGCAAGACAAGCCCGCCGGCGCACCAGTCGGCGTGCCCGATCCACGACCTGAAGTCGCCGAGGCGTCCTGTCGCCAGTAGGGCGCGGGGCAGGCCGCCGCTGCCTTCAGTGAGCTCGCCGACCGGCGCGGCTCGGCTCGCCGCGATCGTCCGCACGCTTTCGGTCGGGCACGTCACCGTCGGTCCGCCGTCGAAGATGTCGATGTAATTCTCATAGCGGAAGCCCTCGGCCTCGAGCATCTTGAGCGCCGGCACGCCGCGCGGGTGGGGGTGGCCGATGACCGCCTGCGCGCCCTCGCTGAGCAATGCGACATAGACCGGGTGCTTGGGCATCAGGTCGGCGATGAACTGGTTGCCGTTGAGGCTGTTGAACTTGTCGGCGTCGCGGAATTCCATGCCAAAGAAGCGGCGGCCGAGGCTGTCCCAGAACGGGCTGTCGCCGTCGTCGGTCAGCACGCCGCGGAGCTCGGCGAGGAGCTTGGCGGCGAAGCGCTCGCGGTGCCCGGCGATGAACAGGTAGCGCGACCGTGCGAGCAGTCGCCCGAGGCCACCGGTGCGCAGGTCGGGGTGGAGGAACAGCCCGCCGACCTCGCTCGCCCCGTCATGGTCGGTGACGAGGTTGAGCAGCTGCATCGAGAAGGTCTTGCCAAGAGCGCGCGAGGTCTGCGAGGCGCTCGATATCTTGTAGCTGTAGAACGGCCATTCGCTGCCGACCCGGCTGAACACCGCCGCGGTGCCGCCGATGCGCTTGGTCGAAGTCTGCTCGAGGATCAGCAGGTACATTTCGTCGATCGGGTGGGTCAGACCAATTGTGAACGAGGCCTCCGACTTGACCAGCCGGGCGGCGAGCGCATCGCGGTCGGGCGGCAGATTGGTGAAGCCGCCGCCGGTCAGGTGCGACAGCTCGAGCAGCGCATCGAGGTCGTCGGGCCGCGCCGGGCGGACGTGCCACGTCACCGCGTCCATCCGTTCTGCGCCACGCGCATCAGGACGAGCGCCGACAGGCGGGCACGCTCGACGAGGCTGCTGGTATCCATGAACTCGTCCGGCGAATGGATCGCGCCGCCGCGGACGCCCATCGTGTCGACGACGGCGAGGCCGGTCGCGGCGAGGTTGTTGCCGTCACAGACCCCGCCGGTGTCGCGCCAGCCGACGCCGAGCCCGATCGCTGCGCCGCAGTCGTGGACGAGGTCAAACAGGCGGCGCTGGTTGGCGTCGAGCGGCTTCGGCGGGCGGGCGAAGCCGCCGTCGAGGGTGATGGCGACGTCGTGGCGGGCAGCGACCGCGGCGACAGCGCCGGCGATCGCGGCCTCGGCGGCGGCCTGGTCGGCGAGGGTCGATGGGCGGACGTTGAAGCGCAGGACGGCGAGATCGGGGACGATGTTGTTCGGCCCGCCGCCGTCGATCCGCGCCGGGTTGACCGACAGCCCGTCGCGGACCAGCGCGGCGAGGCGGAGCGCGAGGTCGGCGGCGGCGACCACCGCGTTGCGCCCCTTCTCGGGCTCGCGCCCGGCGTGGGCGGCGGTGCCGCGGATCACGGCGGCGAAGTTACCCGATCCCTTGCGGCCGCCGGCGAGCGTCCCGTCGGGCAGCGCCGGTTCGTAGGTCAGGCCGAGGTGGCAGCGCAGTGCCGCCTCATGCAGCAGCGCCGCCGAGCCGAGCGACGACACTTCCTCGTCGCTGTTGAGGACGACCTCGTAGCCGATTCGTCCGGCGAACGGCGATGCCTCGACCGCTGCGAGCGCGGCGAGCATCACCGCGATGCCGCCCTTCATGTCGGCGGTGCCGGGGCCGTTGACCGTCGTCGCGTCGAGCCAGCGGCACGTTTGGAACGGATGGTCGGCGGCGAAGACCGTGTCGATGTGGCCGGTCAGCAGGACGCGAACCGGGGCGTCGGGGCGGACCACGAGGTGCAGGTTGTCGCCGTGGGCGAGCGGCCGCGCGGTGCCGGTGGCGTCGACGGCATCGACCTGCGTCGGGGCGACGCGGGCGACCGGGCCGAGCGCGGCGAGGACGGGTTCGATGGCGTCGGCCATCGCCGCGAGGCCCGCGAGGTTGCGGCTCCCCGAGTTGATCGCCGCCCACGCCAGCGTCCGGTCGAGCATCGCAGCGCCGTCGATGCTGTCGAGAACCGCGGCCTCGGCAGCCGTCGGCGGGCGGATCGTCGTCGCGGTAAGCATTGCAGGCTTCTAGCCGGGGCTGCCGGTTTGCGCCACCCGTAGCAAGTGCGATGCCGCGTAGACCGGTCGGATCGGGCCAAAGGTCACACCAAGTTCACACTATTGCACATCGCTTTTCGCGTTCGCCTTCAGGGCATTCACCCCGCCGGCAAGGATTCACGTTCGCCCTTCAGCGAGACGTGTGACGCAGTTGCACCAATGAGAAAGAACCGCGCCGCCCGTTGGCAGCCGGAAAGGCTAAGCCAAGTCGCACGGTGTAGGACAGCGAATTCTCGCGCGGCTGGCATCGGCCGCCGCCGCACGCTATCGGCGTGGCGATGACCAGCCTGTCGATCCGCCCTGCGACCGCCGCCGACCTTCCCGAACTCCACGCCCTGATCGAGCGGTCGTACCGTGGAGAGGCATCGCGGAAGGGCTGGGCGAACGAGGCCCACCTGCTTACCCGCCCGCGCACCGACCCGGCGACGCTGGCCGCGATCATCGCCGATCCCGAGCAGGTGATGTTGGTCGGCAAGGATGGTGGCGTGATGCGCGCGTGCGTCCAGGTCACCAACAAGGGCGGCGGCCTCGCCTATATCGGCCTGCTCGCAGTCGAGCCGGAGCAACAGGCGGCCGGGATCGGGCGGATCATGCTGGCCGCCGCAGAGAACGCTGCGACCGGCTTTGGTGCAACGCGCTTCGAGATGACGGTGGTGTCGGTTCGCGACACGCTGATCGCCTATTACGAGCGCCGCGGCTACGAACTGACCGGCGAGATCAGGCCGTTTCCGCACGACCTAATCGAGAAGGGCAAGCTGCTCGAATTCGTCGTGCTCGCGAAGACGGTCTAGGCGAAGCCCCCGAGCGGCGGTCGGCTGCCCGCCCGATGCGCAGCGATGGCCGCTTTGATCGACCATCGCTACCCACGCAGCCGGGCTACTGTGTCGGGGCAGCGCCGCGTTCTTGCGTAAACAGCCAGACCCGGATCGCGCTCGACAGGTTGGTCGTCCGCGCCTCGTCGATCTCGGCGATCAGCGCGTTGAGCGGCCGGTCCTGCGCCGCCGCGGCGGCGACGAGCGCGGTCCAGAAGATAGGCTCGAGGCTGATCGAGGTGCGATGCCCGGCGATCGCCACCGAGCGCTTGATCAGCCCCGCCGCCACATCAATACATGTGCTGCCCGCCGTTGATCGACAGCGTCGACCCGGTGACGAAGCCGGCGTTGTCGCTCGTCAGGAAGACGACGCCGCGGGCGATCTCGCTCGCCTGCCCGAGCCGCCCGGCGGGGATCTTGGCGACGATCTTCTCGAGCACCTCGGGCGGGACCGCGGCGACCATGTCGGTGTCGATATAGCCCGGCGCGATCGCGTTGACGGTGACGTTGAACTTCGCCCCCTCCTGCGCCAGTGCCTTGGTGAAGCCGGCGATCCCAGACTTGGCGGCGGCATAGTTGACCTGCCCGTACTGCCCGGCCTGGCCGTTGATCGAGCCGATGTTGACGATCCGCCCGAAGTTGCGCTTGCGCATGCCCGCGAACGCCGCCTTCGCCATGTTGAAGCAGCCGCCGAGATTGACGTCGATCACCTCGCGCCACATCTCGTAGGTCATCTTGAGCAGGGTGCCGTCGCGGGTGATCCCGGCGTTGTTGACGATGATGTCGACCTGGCCGTGCTCGGCCTCGATCTTCGCCACCGCGTCGAGGCACGCCTGGTGGTCGGCGACGTTCCACTTGATCGATTCGATGCCGGTGCGGGCGGTGAATTCGGCCGCCTTCTTGTCGTCGCCGCCGTAATTGGCGATTACGGTGACCCCGGCCTCCTGCAGTGCGAGGCTGATCGCCTCGCCGATACCGCGCGTTCCGCCGGTCACGATTGCTACACGTGCCATGTTATCGTCTCTCCCCAAAGTAGGTGTTAACCCTAGGGCGCGGAAACCCACCCGGCAAGTTCGCGGCGCACGATCGCGGTCAAGGCGGCGTTGCCGATTGCGCCGGCGTTGAGGCACGGAATATAGGCGAAGTCGGTGCCGCCGGCGTCGAGGAAGGTGGCACGCCCCTCCATCGCGACTTCCTCGAGCGTCTCGAGATTGTCGGCGGAGAAACCGGGGGACATCACGACGAGCTTGCGGATGCCCTGCGCGGGGAGTTCGGCGAGGGTGACGTCGGTGTACGGCTTGAGCCATTCGGCGCGGCCGAGCCGCGACTGGAACGACACGCGGAGCGGGGTCGCGATCCGCTCACCCATCAGCCGCGCGGTCTTGCGGCACTGGCAGTGATAGGGGTCGCCCTTGTCGAGGGTCGAGCGCGGCATGCCGTGGAACGAGGTCAGGAGCAGGTCGGGGACGAAACCAAGCCGCGCGACTCCGTCGGTGAACGATGCGGCGAGCGCGTCGAGGTAGAGCGGGTCGTCGTGGTACGGCGGCAGCGTCCGCAGCGCCGGCTGCCAGCGCCACTTCATCAGCGTTTCGAACACCTTGTCGTTGACCGTGCCGGTCGTCGCGCTCGAATATTGCGGATACAGCGGGGCGATCAGGATGCGCTCGCACCCCGCGTCCTTGAGCGACTTCAGCCGGTCGGGGATCGACGGCGTGCCGTATCGCATTGCCCAGTCGACGATGACGCCCTCGCCGAGCGCCGCCGACAGCGACGCCGCCTGTGCCATGGTAATCACCCGGAGCGGCGAATCGTTCGCCTCGCTGTCCCAGATTTTCGCGTAATTGGCCGCGGTTCGCTTCGGCCGGGTCAGCAGGACGACGCCGCGCAGCAGCGGCTGCCACAGGATCGGCGGCAGCTCGACGACGCGACGGTCCGACAGGAACTCGGCGAGGTAGCGCCGCACCGGCCCGGTCTCAGGCGCGTCGGGGGTCCCGAGATTCACCAGCAGGACGCCGATCCGGCCGAAAGCGACCGGCGGGTGATCGATCGGCAGCGAACTCACGCGAACGGCAGACTGCGCAGGCGCTGGCCGGTGGCGGCGAAGATCGCGTTGGCGACGGCGGGGGCGATCGGCGGGGTGCCGGGCTCGCCGACACCGCCCATCGGCGACGCGCTGCCGGGCTCGCCGTTGACGATGATGACCTCGATCGCGGGTGCCTCGGCGAGCATCAGGACGGGGTAACCGTCGAAATTGGTCTGCTCGACCGCGCCGTCGGCAAAGGTGATCTTGCCCTTGAGCGCGGCGCCGAGGCCGTAGGCGATCGCCCCCTCGACCTGCGCGCGGACTCCGTCGGGGTTGACCACCGGGCCGCAGTCGATCGCGGCCCAGACGCGGGTGACCCGTGGCGCGGCGCCCTTGGTGCACTCGACCTCGGCGACCTGCGCGACGATCGAGCCGAAGCTTTCGTGGAGCGCGACGCCGCGCCCGGCAGTGGTACCCGACGACGCCGACGCGCTCGACGGCTCGACCTGCCCCAATGGCCCGGCGGCGCGGAGCGCGGCGGTGAGGACGGCGGCGTGGCGCGGCTGGTCCTTGAGCATCGCGAGGCGGAAGGCCCCGGGGTCGGACCCGGCGGCATGCGCGAGTTCGTCGACGAAGCTCTCGACGAAGAAGGCGCTGAAGCTGTGCCCGACCGAGCGCCAGAAGCCGAGCGGCACCGGCGTCAGGACGAGCGCGTGTTCGACCCTGACGTGCGCGAGATCGTACGGCAGTTGGACCGCGCCATCGACACCCTCGGCACTCGCTTTCGGCGCGCCCGCGAGTGCCGGCAGGCTGCGGCCGGCGAAGCTCGACGTCACGTCGGGGACTGCGATCCGGCTATCCCACGCAGCGATCCGTCCGTTCGCCACCGACCCGCGCATCCGGGCAGCGGCGGCGGGGCGGAAGCGGTCCTGCGCCAGATCCTCGGCGCGGCTGAAGATGACCTGCACCGGGCGCTTGACCGCGCGGGCGATCAGCGCCGCCTGGACCGAAGCATCGGCCTCGGCCTTGCGCCCAAAACTGCCGCCGATCAACGTCGGATGGACGATGATATTGGCGTCGTCGACCCCGAGCGCCTTGGCGAGGCTCCATGTCGTGATCGACAGCGACTGGGTCGGGGCCCAGACCTCGACCTTATCGCCGTCGATCCGCGCGGTCGCGTTCATCGGCTCGAGCGCGGCGTGGGCGAGATAGGGGACGGTGTAGTCGGCGGTGACGACATGGCCCGTCGCGAGCGCGCCCGCCGCGTCGCCGTCGTCGCGGACCGCCTTCGCGGTGCCCGCCAGCGCGAGCCGCGGCGCATCGGACACCCACGGCCCGGCGGGCTTCGCCTGCGCGGCGAACACCGGGACGACCGCGTCCAAAGCCTTGTTCGCGCCGAACCATGTCGACGCGACGACCGCGACCCACGTCGGGCCGTGGACGACGTCGATCACCCCGGGCATCGCCTTCGCTTTGGTCGCGTCCGCGCTGACCAGCTTCGGGTCGCCAGCCGGGCCCGAGCGAACCGCGGCATAGACCATACCCGGCAGCCGGACATCGATGCCGAAGCGCGCGCTGCCGTCGGTCTTCGCCGGAATGTCGAGGCGCGGCACCGGCTTGCCCATCAGCGCCGACTTGACGCGCAGCACCGGGGACGACGGCGCGTCGCCTTGGACGACCTTACCGGCGATGTCGGCGAAGCGGATGCGGTTCGCCTTGTAGACGACGAAACCGTCGGCGGTAGTGCAGTCGGCGGCGTCGGCACCCCACTCGCGCGCGGCGGCACGGCACAGCATCTCGCGCGCAGCGGCACCGGCTAGCCGCATCGGCTTGGCGAAGCCGCGGACCGAGGTGCTGCCGCCGGTCATCTGGACATCGAAATGGTCGATCACCCCGCCAAGCCCCCAGCGCGCGAAGCCTTGCAGCGCCGACGGCATCGTCGCGGTCGCGTCGAGCGCCATGCCGCGATTGGCGTAGATCGGGTTCAGCGGCGCAGGTTCGACCGACACGGTGTTCCAGTCGGCCCCGAGTTCATCGGCGACGATCTGCGCCAGCGCGCTCGACACGCCCTGCCCCATCTCGGCCTGCGGGATGGCGACGACGACGCGCCCGTCGGTGCCGATCTTGACGAAGCCGTTGATCACCATCTCGTCGGGCGCAGCCGCCCAGTTGAGCACCGCCTTGCGCGGCCACACCGCATAGCCAACCGCGAGCCCGGCGACGGCGCCGGTGGCGATGAGGAAGCCGCGCCGCGTCGTCCGCGCCCGCGATGTCGCGGGCGGAAGCACGGGCGGGGCGGACTGCACGGTCATACTGCGGCGATAGCGTACCGGAACGCCCTTGTCGAAGGGTCGCGGTGACGCGCAACTCGGCCCTGCAGCGGACAGCAATGCGCCCGCCGCTCGGGTTCGAGCGACGGGCGCAGGCGGCCCTCCCCAGGGCAACTGGTTCCGCAACTTATGCGGCGAACTGGTTCATCGTGTTGTGGCTGCCGCCCGCTTTGAGCGCGGCTTCACCGGCGAAATACTCCTTGTGGTCGTCGCCGATGTCCGACCCGCTCATGTTCTGGTGCTTGACGCAGGCGATGCCCTGGCGGATTTCGGCGCGCTGGACGTTCTTGACGTAGCCAAGCATCCCCTGGCTGCCGAAATACTCGCGCGCGAGATTGTCGGTCGACAGCGCCGCGGTGTGGTAGGTCGGCAGGGTGATCAGGTGGTGGAAGATGCCCGCGCGCTTCGCGGCATCGGCCTGGAAGGTACGGATCCGCTCGTCGGCCTCGATCGCAAGGTCGGTCGCGTCATAGTCGACGCTCATCAGCCGTGCACGATCGTACGACGAGACGTCCTCGCCGGCGGCAGTCCAGGCATCATAGACCTGCTGGCGAAAGTTGAGCGTCCAGTTGAACGACGGCGAGTTGTTGTAGACGAGCTTGGCGTTCGGGATGACCGCGCGAATGCGGTCGACCATCCCGGCGATCTGGTCGATGTGCGGCTTCTCGGTTTCGATCCACAGCAGGTCGGCGCCGTGCCGGAGCGAGGTGATGCAGTCGAGGACGCAGCGGTCCTCGCCCGACCCGGCGCGGAACTGAAACAGGTTCGACGGCAGCCGCTTCGGGCGCATCAGCTTGCCGTCGCGGTTGAGGATGACGTCGCCGTTCCGTGCGGTCGAGGCGTCGATCTCCTCGCAGTCGAGGAAGCTGTTATACTGGTCGCCGAGGTCGCCCGGCTCCTTCGACACCGCGATCTGCTTGGTCAGCCCGGCGCCGAGCGAGTCGGTGCGGGTGACGATGATCCCGTCCTCGACGCCGAGCTCGAGGAAGGCGTAGCGGCAGGCGCGGACCTTGGCGAGGAAGTCCTCGTGCGGGACGGTGACCTTGCCGTCCTGGTGGCCGCACTGCTTCTCGTCCGAAACCTGGTTTTCGATCTGGAGCGCGCAGGCACCGGCCTCGATCATCTTCTTGGCAAGCAGGTACGTGGCCTCGGCGTTGCCGAAACCCGCGTCGATATCGGCGATCACCGGGACGACATGCGTCTGGTAGTTCTCGACCGCGGCGAGAAGCTGCTTCTCCTTGAGGACGTCGCCGGCGGCGCGCGCGGCGTCAATGTCGCGGAACATCATGCCAAGCTCGCGCGCGTCGGCCTGGCGGAGGAAGGTGTACAATTCCTTGATCAGCGCCGGGACGCTGGTCTTCTCGTGCATCGACTGGTCGGGGAGCGGGCCGAGCTCCGACCGCAGCGCCGCGACCATCCAACCCGACAGGTACAAATACCGCCGCTCGGTCGAGCCGAAGTGCTTCTTGATCGAGATCATCTTCTGCTGGCCGATGAAGCCGTGCCAGCAGCCGAGCGACTGGGTGTAGTTCGCCGGGTCGGCATCATACGCCGCCATGTCGCGGCGCATGATCGTCGCGGTGTAGCGGGCGATGTCGAGGCCGGTCTTGAAACGGTTCTGCAGTCGCATGCGGGCGACCGACTCCGCGCTGATGCCGTCCCAGCTGCCCTTCTGGGCACCAATGAGGTGGTTCACCTGGGCGATATGTTCTTGATACGACATCGGATCGGACCTTACGCTTGACTGTGCGATGCCGTTACGGCGGCGTCTGAAGCGCTGAAAGCCCCTGCGAAGTTGTGCTGTCACACTTTACAGAGAAGCGTTGTGCTGATGTAAGGATTGCACAATCGGAGGGAGTGTCGGTGTCGAACGATCGCCCCGTGTACATGGGTCCGCGCCTTCGTCGGCTGCGTCGCGACCTTGGCCTGACGCAGGCAAACATGGCGACCGACCTCGACATCTCGCCGTCTTACGTGGCGCTTATCGAGCGCAACCAGCGACCGCTGACCGCCGATATGCTGCTGCGGCTGGCGCGGACCTACCGCCTCGACATGGCGACACTCGCTGCCGACAACGGTGCCGACACGATCGCCCGCCTGCAGACCGTGCTCAAGGACCCGATGTTCGCCGACGTCGACATGCCGGCGATCGAGACCGCCGACGTCGTCAACGGCTTCCCCGGCATCACCGAGGCGTTCCTGCGCCTCTACACCGCCTACCGCGAGGAGCATCTCGCGCTCGCCGACCAGGGCGCGGAGGGGTTGGGCAGCGACGCGCCCGCCGATCCGGTCGCCGAGGCGCGGCGATTCCTTGCGGCACGGCGCAACAACTTCCCCGCGATCGACGATGCCGCCGAGGCGCTTGCCAGTGCCGTCGCCGACGCAGGCGGACTCGCCGGGTACCTGCGCGAGCGCCACAAGTTGCGCGTGCGGCGGCTGCCGTCGGAGGTGATGGGCGGCGCAATGCGGCGCTTCGACCGGCACCGCGACGAGGTGCTGCTCGACGACACGCTCGACAACGCCAGCCAGACCTTCCAGCTCGCGCTCCAGCTCGCCTATCTCGACCTTCGCGGCGTGATCGACGCGCCGATGGTGGCGAGCCGCTTCACCAGCGAAAACGGTGCGCGGCTGACGCAGAAGGCGCTGGCAAGCTATGCTGCGGCGGCGATCCTGATGCCGTACACCGCCTTCGGCCGCGCCGCCGAGCGCCGCAGCTACGATGTCGAGGCGCTCGCCCGCCAGTTTGGCGCGAGCTTCGAACAGGTCGCGCACCGGCTGACGACGCTACAGAAGCCCGGCGACAGCTACGTCCCGTTCTTCTTCATCCGCGTCGATCCGGCGGGCAACGTGTCGAAGCGACTCGACGGCGCGGGCTTTCCCTTCGCCCGCCACGGTGGCGCCTGCCCCTTATGGTCGGTCCACCAAGTCTTTCGCCGCCCGCGCGAAATCGTCACGCAATGGATCGAGTTGCTCGAGGGCCAGCGCTTCTTCTCGATCGCCCGCACCGTCACCGCCGGCGGCGGCGCTTTCGGCGCGATCCGGGTCGAGCGTGCGATCGCACTGGGGTGCAGCGCCGAGCACGCGGCGCGGCTGATCTATACCCGCGATCCGCTTAGCCCCGGTCCCGACACCGCAACACCGATCGGCGTGACCTGCCATCTGTGCCACCGCACGCGCTGCACCGCGCGGTCGGCGCCGCCGATCGGACGTACCGTTTTGCCCGACGATTTTCGCCGGGCGAGCGCGCCGTTCGGATTTTCGGATATCTGAAGGGGGGTCTGCCGGGGCGGCGGGATATGGCGGGGCGCGTTGACTCGCGACCTCCGCCATCCTCTCCCCACTAGCACCGAACCTGATTGTCAGCGCTGTGACGCTCCGGTAGGCGAACGTCAACGCTAAACTATCACCTGAAGGGTTTCTTCATGACTCAGCCGTCGATGGCCGGCATCCGCATCACCGGCGCGATCAAGCCCGGTTTCGAGTCGATCCTGACCGACGATGCGCTGACTTTCGTCGCCAACCTCCACCGCCAGTATGAGCCTACCAGGCAGGCGCTGCTCGGTGCCCGAGTCGCGCGGCAGCGGTGGTGGGACGCGGGCAATGCGATCGACTTCGCTCCGGAAACGTCGAGCGTCCGCGCCGGCACCTGGAAGGTCGCCGGGTCGCCGCCCGACCTGCAGGACCGGCGTGTCGAGATCACTGGTCCGGTCGACCGCAAGATGGTGATCAACGCGCTTAACTCGGGCGCGAAGTGCTTCATGGCCGACTTCGAAGACGCGTCGTCGCCGGTGTGGGAGACGATGGTCGAGGGCCAGATCAATTTGCGCGACGCCGTCGCCGGGACGATCACGCTCGAAGACAAGGGCAAAAGCTACAAGCTCAACGACAAGATCGCGACGCTGCTCGTCCGCCCGCGCGGCTGGCACCTGCCCGAAGCGCACATGGTCGTCGACGGTGAGCCGGTCGCGGGGGCGCTGTTCGATTTCGGGCTGTTCTTCTTCCACAACGCCCGCGCGCTCGTTGCCAAGGGATCGGGGCCGTATTTCTACCTGCCCAAGCTCGAGCATTATCTCGAGGCGCGGCTGTGGAACAACGTCTTCGTCACCGCCCAGTCGGTGATGGGACTCCCGGTGGGCACGATCAAGGGCACCGTCCTGATCGAGACGCTCCCCGGCGCGTTCATGGCTGACGAGATCCTCTACGAACTCCGCGACCATATCGCCGCGCTCAACTGCGGCCGCTGGGATTATATCTTCAGCTATATCAAGTGTTTCCGTGCCGACTCGGCACACGTGCTGCCCGACCGCGCGGCGGTCAACATGACGGTGCCGTTCATGCGCGACTATGCGCTCCACGTCATCCGCACCTGCCACAAGCGCGGCGCGCACGCGATGGGCGGGATGAGCGCGTTCATCCCGGTCAAGGGCGACGAAGCCGCCAACGACAAGGCCTTCTCCGCGGTCCGCGCCGACAAGGAGCGCGAAGCCGGCTTCGGCCACGACGGTACCTGGGTCGCGCATCCGGGGCTCGTTGGCGTCGCGATGGAGGTGTTCGACAAGGCGATGCCCGGGCCGAACCAGCTCGATGTCATCCCCGAAGGCGTCGCCACGCAGGAGGCGTTGACCACCCCCGCACCGGGACCGAAGTCGCTCGCCGGGCTGACCAACAACATCAACGTCGGCATCGGCTATATCGCATCATGGCTGCGCGGGCAGGGCGCGGCGCCGCTTCACAACATGATGGAGGACGCCGCCACCGCCGAGATCAGCCGCACCCAGGTGTGGCAGTGGCGGACGACCGGAACGCACCTCGATTCGGGCGAACTCGTCGATGCGGCGCTGATCGAGCGCGTCATCGCCGAGCAGCTCGACGTGTGGCAAGCCGCAGTCGGCGACAACTTCTACACCGCGGGCAAGTTCGTCGAAGCCGCCGAGGTGTTCCGCGAACTGGCGTTGGCGGACGAGCTCGAGGCGTTCCTGACGCTGCCCGCCTATGCGCATTACTTCGCGGGCTGATCCTCGAATGCCTCGACCTCGATCCGCCGCCCGAGCATGAAGGCGTCGGCAATCAGCTTGATCGGCGCGAGGTCGAAGTCGACTTCGCGCCGCGGCACCAGCTCCGCGAAGCGGCGATAGAGCCCGGCATATTCGGCGTGCGGATCGGGATCTTCGGTTTTCGTGCCGGCAATGTCGAGCTTCGCGCCGCCGCCCAACAGCAGCAGCGGCCCGGCGGTGGTATCGACCGCGATCTCCCACATTTCCTTGTCGAGGTGCCGCCAGTCCAGTTCGACACTGATCGACAGGCCGGCGACATCGGTGAGATCGAGTTGCGCCGCGATCGGGGTCGCGCGGTTCGACGGAAACGACAGGTCGGCCCTGACGATGAACGGCGCGGCGGGGAGGATTTTCGTCAGCGACGACAGGGCGTTGATCCCCGGATCGAACACGCCGAGCCCGCCCGGCTCCCAAATCCACGCCTGCCCGGGGTGCCAGTGGCGAACGTCTTCCTTCCATCGCACACGCACCGCAGTAATCGTTTTGTCGGCCAGCCACGCCTTCGCCGGTGCCACCGCCGGGGCTTCGCGCGAATGGTAGGTCGAGAACAGCGCGACGTTCTTCGTTGCCGCCAGCCCGGGGAGGTCGGCGATCTCGCTCAGGCTCGCGCCTGGCGGCTTTTCGAGCATGACATGGAGGCCGCGGTTGAGCGCGGCGCGGACGATCGTGTGCCGGTCTTGCGGCGGGGTGCAGATGCTGACCGCCTCGAGGCCGGGAACGCCCGCGGCAAGCGCATCGAGATCGGTGAAGGTCGGCGCGCCGTCGACCGTGCCACCCGACCGGCTGGCAACCCCGACGAGTTCAAACGCTGGATTCGCGGCAATCGCAGGCAGATGCTGGTCGCGCGCGATCTTGCCAACGCCGACGATGCCGATCTTGATGGTCATGGCTGCTCCCGCTGGTTCGACCGTCGAACGATCCGGCACCTACGTCGGTGCCATGCTGGAACGCAACCGGTTAGGCGCTTGGCTCGATCGCTGCCCTACTCAGCCGAGTCCGAGCTGCCGGGCTGCCGCGTCGGCCGTATCTTCGGGCCGTGTGTTGAATGCTATGACCGCGTTTGGCGCGCCCTTGTGGACAGCGTTGACCACGGTCTCGAACAGCAAAAGGCTTTTCGGCGGAATACGCAGGCCTCCGCCGATAACGACGCAATCATAGACCGCCGACGCCAATTGCTTCTCGAGCATCGGGCCCGCGCTTTCGTCGGGGCGGATCATGCACGGATCGACCTGCCAGCCGCGCTCCTCGATCTTGGCGATGCCGATCGCGATCCCGGCCTCGATCTTTGCGGCATTGAAGCCGGGCGGCAGGGCCGGGTCGGAAAAGTCGACGGTGTCGGGCTGCTGGCCGACGAACAGGATACGCGTCATTCGATTTCCCCGGTGCCGTTGAAGGACGTCGTTACTTCCCGCCGAGGTCGCGTGCGACGTGCGGGCTGCGCAGGATCGCGTCGATCTTGGCACCCGCGTCGAAGCTTTCGTCGAGCCGGAAGGTCAGGTCGGGGGTGTATTTCGTCGCAAGGGTCTTGGCGACCTCGCCGCGCAGCCAGCGGCTGTTCTCCTTCAACGCCGCCAGCACCGCCGCACCGTCGGGCTTGAGGCCCGGGCCGCCGAGCGGGTGAACGAAGACGATCGCCTGCCGCAGGTCGGGGGTAACTCGCACCTCGCTGACCGAGATGATCGTGTTCTCGAGCACCGGGTCGCGGATCTCGCGTCGTGCGAGCAGTGCTGCCATCGCGTGGCGCACCTGTTCGCCGATGCGGAGCAGCCGGACCGATTTGCCCTTCTCGTCGTGCGCGGGTTTCATCGGTCATGCTTTAGCAACAAAGCGCCGCGGGCGCGACCCTTGCGACGTGGAAGCCGCAAGGGTCGCCCGATCAGACGAGTTCGTTGCGCCGGATGAGTTCACGGTACCATGCTGCACTGAGCTTCGGCGTTCGCTTCTGGGTCGCGAAATCGACGTGGTGGAGTCCGAAACGGAGCCCGTAGCCGTCGGCCCATTCGAAATTGTCCATCAGGCTCCACAGGAAATAGCCCTTGAGCGGGTAGCCCTCGGCTGCCGCGCGGCGAAACTCGGTCAGGTAATTCCGTAGGTACATGATGCGATCGGAGTCATAGACGACCCCGTTGGTCACCGGATCATCGGCCGAGCAGCCGTTCTCGGAGATGTACAGCGCCTTGGGCTTCCACAATTCGCTGACGTTCCGCACCGCCCAGTACGCGACCTCGGGGCCGACATAGAGCCACGGCGACGCCATCCGCGGCGACGACTTGAGGTGCGGCAGGACCGCATAGCCCTGCGCCGAGCCGTCGGCGCGGACGTAGTTCGGGGCGTAGACGTTGAGCGCGACGAAATCGAGCGGGCTGCCGATCGCCTTCATGTCGCCCGGCTGGACCTTCGGTGCCGCCGAGCCCTGTTCGGTGAGATAGTCGTCGAGGTACTTGCCCTCCATGACCGCGGTCAGGAACATCGCGTTCTCGCGCCGGACCGCGCGCTTCGCCGCCTCGATGTGCTCGGGCGTCTCGATCACGGGCACGTAGAAGTTGGTGTTGTCGGCGAGCCCGACCTGCGTCCTCGCGTTACCATGTGCGCGGATCGCCTGAACGCCGAGGCCGTGCGCCAGCACACCGTGGTGACGCACCTGGTTGACCGCGGCGGGCGGCAAGCGGAGCCCCGGGGCATGGCGCCCCTCCTGATGCCCGATGTCGGTAAAGCAGCGCAGCTCGTTGACCGTCATGAAATGATCGACGCGATCGGACAGCTTGCCCGCCGTGAAGCCGGCGTAGTCGGCGAAGGCCAGCGCCGTGTCGCGCGACTGCCACCCGCCCGGCAACGCCTGCGGCAGGTCCCAGTGGAACATCGTGATGTACGGCGTGATGCCTGCCTCGAGCAGGCCGTCGACGACGCGGTTGTAATAATCGACGCCCTTAGGGTTGGGCGTGCCACGGCCGTCAGGGAAGATCCGCGACCATGCGATCGACAGGCGGTACGCCTTGACGCCGAGCGCCTTGAGCAGGCCGATATCCTCGCGGTAGCGGTGGTAGCTGTCGCAGGCGACGTCACCGGTGTCGTTGTTGGCGACGCGCCCGGGGGTGTGCGAAAACACATCCCAGTTGGTCGCGCCGCGCCCGTCCTCGGCGACCGCGCCTTCGATCTGGTAGCTGGCGGTGGCGCAGCCCCAGACGAACCCCTCGGGAAAGTGCAGGTCGGCTGGGCGCGCCGGCGCAGCGAGCGCCGGGGTTGCGGCGGCGGCGGCGAGCGCGCCCCCGGCGGTCAGTCCGGCCTTCATGACGTCGCGACGATGCATGGCGTTCCTCCTCAAGTTTGGCGGGCGTCGAGCGCTCGCTCCTAGATCGATCCGGCAAGCACCTAGCGGCTAATCCGCTGAAGAATCTGTGCCCGCAGGCGGCGGGCCTCGCGGTCATCGGGCTCGCCGAGCGGCCCTTGGGCGTGTGGCGGCAGATGGGCGCGCGCGAGCTCGGCGGGGCCGAAAACATAATAGTCGAAAAGCGCTTTCCACCCCTGCTTCTCGGCGAGCGGGCGGTTGCGCAGCGACAACATCGCGTGAAGCAAGGTCGTCATCGGGTTGTCCATGAACGGCTGGGCGTCGTTCCACCAGTAATTGACGAGGACATTGAATGGGTCGAGCGCCTCGACCTGATGCCACCACAGCGCCGGGTAGATCAGCACATCGCCCGGGCCCAGTTCGGCGACCTGCGCCGCGGCAACGGCGTCGCGAAACCCCGGATGGCGGTCGAGGTCCGGGGCGTCGAAGTCGACCATACTGACGATTTGGCCGCCGGGAGTCGGCTCGATCGGTCCGGGATAGAGGTTCGCCGCCTGATTGGGCGGGAACAGGGTGAAGCGCCGCCGTCCGGCCGCGCAGACCGCGATGTTGTTCGACATGTCCCAGTGCGCCGAGGCGATCGTGCGATTGCCCACCCAGATGCTCGCCATCGGCTCGTGGGCGCGGAGCGTCGCGCTGGTGAACGGCATCGGGTTGTCGTTGCCGAAGCCGGGAAGGTAGGCGACGATATCGGTCGAGCCGAGGTACAGCGATGGTGCCTCTGGGTCATCGAGATGCGTGCGGATCCGCTCAAGATAATCGGCCAATCCGGTCCGCTCGCGGGCGAAGTTGAAGCCGTCAAGCGTGGCATTGTAGAAGAACCGGCCGTCGATCGACGGCGCGCCGGTGTAGCCGACGACCTGCGACGGCCCGGCGAAGGTCGCCAGATAGTCGATCGCAGCGCCGGGCGATTCCTTGCCAAGGCGGACCAGCGGCCACGCCTCGGCGAGCCCCCGGACGATCGCCGGCTCGGGCGACGCCAGCAATGCGTCGAAGCCGGTTTCCGCGCCCTCGCCCGAAAGTGCCGACGCTTCGACGACGCGAGTGCGGCGGGCGATCGCCGTCATTGCCTCGCGCTGGCCCGTTTGGCGTTCTTCAGTTCGATCAGCCGCGAGACGTTGCCGAGCGAAGACGCGATGTGCACCGCGGCGGCAAGGAGGCCTTGCCGGTGAAGGTTTTCGAGAACCGAGCCGGTCAGCCGGGCGAGCGCCTCGACGCCGATCGTATGGAAATCGACGAGATCGTAGCGCAATGTCTCGTCGAGTTGAATCTCGATGCGGACCGGCTCGATCAGCCCCGCCTCCGCGAGCGCGGCAAACATCGCTGCTTGCGCGAGATAGCCGGTGTGGATGACCTGGAGGGCGTCCTGCATCCGCTCGAGGTAGGGAGCGTTGCCGCCGTGCGGCAGGAACAATGGTTCGGCGTTCGCCGCAGCGCTTCCGGCCGGAACGACCCGCGGGTGCGCGGTATCGATATGGACCATCGGCTCGCGGGTGCCGTCGGGTCCGGTATGAATGCCGATCGAAAATGGTCCGCGCTCGAGCAGCGCCGGGACATAACGGGCGCTCCAGCGGTCGCCGTCGAGGAACAGGTTTTCGTCCCGGTCGAGGCCGAGCAGCGCCAGCGCTTCCCAAGTGCCATCGGGCGCCCGGTGGAGGACGATCGGAAACTCGCGCTGGACCGCCTCGAATTCGGTCGGGAAGACGGGGATCTGGTTGACCGCATCACCCCATGCCGCACCGTGCGCGGCAATCACGCGAAGCCCGGCGTGATCGATATTATTGAGGCGGACGATCGAGGTCGCGGGGCTGGTCGTCGTGGTCATGGCGACAGCAATCTCTCCGATGGGTCGCTCACTCGCGCCCGGGCCGGAAGAATGACCCGGAAGCCGCAGCCGCACAACGCCGGCAGGTGCGTGGCCGGGCAAATGACGGGGCCGCGATTGCGCGCGACCCCGTCGTTCGACCATTAGAAGCGGTAGCGGGCACCCAGCAGGAAGCGGCGCTGGCCTTCCTGGACGAGCCAGATTTCGTTCGTCGAGCGGGCGTACGTCTTTACGCCTTCCTTGTTGAGGTTGATCGCCTCGAGCGACACCGCGATGTGCGGGGTGATGTCGTAGCTCAGGTTGAAGTCGAGCTGGCCGTAAGGCGAGGTAAACTCGGGGTTGTGCGAGGGGTCGCGGTTGAGACCCGACAGGTAACGGTCGCGCCAGTTGTAGCTCAACCGGGCCGAAACGCCGTTCTTGTCGTAGATCAGCGTCGCGTTGAAGGTATCGCTCAGGCCGAGCAGCGCGAACTGGTCGACGCTCGGATCCGCGGCGATGTTGATGCCGACGTTGCCGCGAACGAGCGTGTAAGCTGCCGCGACGCCGATGCCGCTATTGCCGAAGAAGTACTGACCGGCGATTTCGACACCGTAGACTTCGGCGTCCTTGTTATTGACCGGCGTGTTGACGTTGAACTGGAACAGCGGGTCATTCGGATCGGCGACGATGTCGACGGCACCGATGATCTGGTCGACGAACGCCTGGTTGAGCGCGCGCGCCCCGACGTTGTAGTTGGCGAGGAACGCCGCATTCGCCGCAGCAGCATTGCCTGCGTTCTGCTGGAGGAGCGCGGTGTAGGTGAACAAGTTGACGTCGGTAACATCGGCACCGATCGTCGTCAGTGCCGCCCTTGCGGTGCCCGAGCGGCTTCCGGCGGCGCCCGAGCTCGGGTCGCGAAGACCGAACAAGTTCTTTTTGACGACGGTGTTGCCGATGAAGTTGTGCACGCGCTTGTCGAAGAAGCCGACGGACACATAGCTGTCGGGCTTGAAGTACCATTCGAGCGACAGGTCGAAGTTGTCCGAGGTCAGCGGCTGGAGGTTGGCGTCGTTCGCCGTTCCAGTGGCCTGACCGCCGACCGCGGTCGCGTCGTTCGGCTGGCCGACCGAGCCCGAGGCGAAAAGATTTCCAAAGCTCGGACGCGAGATCGTCTTGCTGAACGAGAAGCGGCTGATCAGATTGTGTTTGATCTCGAACTGGAAGTCCATCGACGGCAGCAGGTTGTTGTAACGCCCCGATGCAGCGACCGGCTGATAAGAGGGCGAGACGTCGACGATGAAGTCGTTGTCCGACTGCCAGCGAATGTCGAGCGGAATCGCCTGAAGCGAATTCGACCGGACCCGTGTGCTCTCGAACCGCGCCCCGGTAACAAGGCTGGCGGCATGGTCGCCGATCTCGCCCTTCCAGGTGAACTGGCCGTAGGCGGCCCAGATGTCCTCCTTGACCCGATCATCGACGAAGCCATTGATCGGATTCGGATTGCCGTGCGCCACATAGTAGTTGGACAGCGCGTTGTAGAGTTTAGTCGCATCCTGGGTCCGGAAGGCGGTCAGGCCATCGCCGGTTGCCTTGGGGTTGTTGTCGGCGAAGCGGCAGACGAGACAGAATGCCTTCACGAGGCCGGGTGCGATCGCGTTGACGTCACCCGGGTGGATGTTGCCCCAGTCGCCGAGGGTCTGCTGATATTGCGTCTGCGTCGAACGCGTCTTGGTCGTGCGGTAGTCACCGCCGAAATCGATCCGGCTGCCCCCGCCAATATCCCAGCCGGCATCGAGGCGGGCTTCCTTGATATCCTGCGACAGGCTGGTCTTGACCTGACGAGCGACCTGGCTGCCGAGGTCGCCAGTGTCGAGCACGCCGTTGCCGTTGCCCTTGATCACCGGATGCGACGGGCTCGTCGTTGCCGGATCGGCGAACACCACCGTCTGCGTCGGGAAGCCATTACTATAGTCGACCGAGTGCGACGCGAGCGTCGGCGAGCTGATCGACACGAGCGTCGAGCTCATCCCGTTGGGATTGTCCGGCGTGCTCTTCGACTGGCCGATGTGACCGTCGAAAACAACGTGGAAGGTGTCAGTGACGTCCCACTTCGCCTTGGCGCCGAAGTCGTACAGCGCCTCCTTCTGAGCGCGATACTGCTGCTCGAAGCCGGCATCCTTGGTCTCGCCCGAGATGACTTCATGAAGGAAAGTCGTCGTCGCGACCGAGTGACCGGTGTCGAAGGTGATTTGGTCGAAGGGACGGTTGAACCAGTTCGACTGATCCGACCGGCGCTCCTTCTGGATGTTCTGCGCGTAGAGGGCGTCGAGGCTCAGGTCGAGCCGGTCGCTCGGCTTGAACTCGATCGTTCCCTGGCCGTTGATCCGCTCGCGCGTACCTTCGCCGAAGTGGTAGCGCAGGTCGTTCGGGCGAGCGACGAGCATGTTCGGGTTGGCCGGAGCATTGGTGATCTTGGTAGTGGCGTTGACGTTGCCGCTGGCAGGATCGATGAACTGTGCGTAGCTCGTGATATTCCAGTCGTTCGAAGTCGCGCTGATATTGGTGTAGTTGCGCTTCTGATAGCTGCCGAACACCGAGACGCCGAAGGTACCAGCTTCGTTGGTCCAGCCGCCGACGCCCGAGAATTCGGGGGTGACGTGCGAGCCGCAGCTGATGCAGTCATCGCTGCTCATGTCGTACGTCGCCTTGCCGCCGATCGAGCCGGTGAAGCCGCTTTGGCGGGCATCGAGCGGAGTGCGGGTGACGACGTTGATCGTCGCGCCGATGCCGCCCGACGGGATCGCTGCGCGGCCGGTCTTGTAGACTTCGAGCGTCTTGACGCCTTCGGCGGCAAGGTTCGAGAAGTCGAACGAGCGGCTGGTGTTGCGCGAGAAGTCGGCGCTTTCGTCGCCGCCGACGGTCTGCTGCGAGGTCGCGGCAAGCTGGCGGCCGTTGAGCGTCACGAGGTTATATTGCGGGCCAAAACCGCGAACGGTGACTTCGGCGCCTTCGCCGCTGCGGCGGCTGATCGACACGCCGGTGATCCGCTGCAGCGATTCGGCGAGGTTGGTGTCGGGGAACTTGCCGATGTCTTCTGCCGAGATGGCGTCGACGATGCCGGTCGACTCGCGCTTGATCGCGATCGAACGCTCGAGCGAGGCGCGAATGCCGGTGACGATGATCTCATCTGCCGCCGGGGCGACGCCCGGGACAACCGTCGGCCCGGGCTGGGCATTGGTCGCTTCGGCGCCGTTGCCCTGAAGGTTGGCTGCCTGAGCGGAAAGAGTAGCCGGCAGCGTGAGGCAGGCTGCAATCGCGATCATCGATGACGAGCGAATCAAATTAGTCGTGCAGATTTGGATATTCATACCAACTCCCCCAAAGCGGCTCATTGCGTGGCCGAATGTTCTTATGGGAGCGGTAACATACCGAATGAGGGTGTCAACCGCGAATAGCGATAGTTGCTAGAACTGGCCGCACGACAGTTAGAATCGGACTAACCGTGGCAGAAATAGCGCATATCCGCCCAAACTGACGTTCCCCGACGGTCCCGCAGTCAGCTCGCTGAAAACGCAACACGCTCTTAGGTTGGAGCAATCCTGCTTCGCGATAGCGCTACCTCCAATGAATCTGTATCGATCAGGTCAAGCGCGTGCAGCGTGCCGGTCGAGCCGCATCGGCCGCGCAACGATAGTCCCGCGAATGAACTCAAGGGGAGGCGGACATGGGCAAACGGGTCGAGCGCGTCGTAATTGCGGGCGGCGGAACAGCCGGGTGGGTCGCGGCTGCGGCGCTGGTCAAGCAGCTCGGCCCATTGATCTCGATCACCCTCGTCGAATCGGAAGAGATCGGCACGATCGGGGTCGGCGAATCGACGATCCCGACGGCGCGCGCATTTCATGAATTGCTCGGCATCTACGAGGACGCATTCATGCGCGCGGCGCAGGCGACCTTCAAACTCGGAATTTCGTTCGAGAACTGGGGTCGCGACGGCGCGCGCTACTTCCATCCGTTCGGCTCGGTCGGTCGGTCGACGTGGATGGGCGACTTCCAGCATTTCTGGCTCGAGGCACGACGACAGGGCCTGACGAACGCCGATTATGGCGAGTTTTCGTTCGAGCAGAATGCCGCGCTGGCCGGTCGCTTCGCCTTGGAAGGCAAGCCGCAGCTGGCCTATGCGTACCATCTCGACGCGGGCGGCTATACGCGTTTCCTGCGCTCGCTCGCCGAGTCCGCCGGGGTCCGCCGGGTCGAGGGTAAGATTCGCAACGTGCCGGTCGATGCCGAAAGCGGCGACATCGTCGCGCTCGAACTCGAATCGGGCGAACGGATCGAGGGCGACCTGTTCATCGACTGCACCGGCTTCCGGGCACTTCTCATCGGCGAGACGCTCGGGGTCAAGTTTGAGGATTGGGGCGACTGGATCGCAACCGACCGTGCGCTCGTGGTACAAACCGAAAGCACCGGGCCCGCAGTGCCGTACACGCGGGCGATCGCGCACGGCGAGGGCTGGCGCTGGAAGATTCCGCTGCAGACGCGCGTCGGCAACGGCCTCGTCTATGCGAGCGATTTCCTGTCCGAGGACGAAGCGTCGGCGCGGCTGCTCGGCGCGCTCGACGGCCGCCCATTGTTCGATCCGCGGCCGATTCGCTACAAGACGGGGATGCGGATGAAGAGCTGGTCGCGCAATTGCGTCGCGCTTGGGCTGTCTTCGGGCTTCGTCGAGCCGCTCGAGTCGACCAGCATTCACCTGATCCAAGTCGCGGTGACGCGGCTCATCCAGCTGTTTCCGTTCGCCGGGACGACTACCGCTTTGGCCGAACGCTTCAATGTCCAGTCGACGCGCGAATGGCAGGGCATCCGCGACTTCGTGATCCTCCACTACAAGCAGTCCGAACGCGACGACACGGCGTTCTGGCGGCGCTGCCGCGACATGCCGATCCCCGATTCGCTCGCCGAGCGGATCGCGCTGTTCCGCGAGTCGGCGGCTGCCTATCAAGGCGGAGAGGACCTGTTCCGCGTCGATTCGTGGGTCTCGGTGATGCTCGGTCAGGGGCTGATGCCGCGCGACTGGCATCGGCTCGGGGAACTGCTCAAGCCCGGCGAGCTGGCGCAGGCGCTGGCCGACATCAAGAAGGGAATCGCCGGAGCAGTCGCCGCGACCCCCGCTCACGACGCCTTCATCGCGCGCTACTGCGCGGCAGCGTAAGGTCCGATCAGCCCGCCGGTACGGGGCAGATGGCGGCGAGCTCGGGTGCGATGTCGGTCCGTGGGGCCGGTGTCTTTCCCGCTGCAATCACGCGGTCGCGGATCGTCGCGACCGGCGGCAGCGACGGGTCGACGTCCGCAGCATAGGCAGGATCGGCTTCTGCCTTCGCCAGCGGCACGAAGGCAAAGCCCTCCTGTCGGTAGAGCGCGAGCAAGCGCGGCAGCATCCGGGCATCGAACGCGCCGGCGTGCATCAGCAGGACGTACGGGATGTCGTGGCCGTACAATGCTTGCGCGTTGGCGCGCGCCTCGGCGGCGGCGCTGGTTGCGGCGGCGAGGTAGCTCCTTTCGAGCCAGGCAATGCCAGCGGCGTCGGCGGCCGCGAGGCAGCGGGCGTATGGCGGATTCCACAGATAGTCGTCGAAGCTCATCGTCACGCCGGCAATGCGGTAGTGACGGGCGACGAGGTCCTGCCGCAGGGCGAGGCGCGCCGCCGGGTCGCGGCCCTCGGCGAGATACGGGTAGCGGAACCAGTGCCAGTCGGTGTTGCCGGCGAGCGCGGCGACGAGCGGCTCGTTGCGGACAATATCGGCGCTTGCGGCGGTAGCTCCGACGTCGTCGAGGTTGAGGTGCGACCAGCCGTGGTTGCCGATCGGCAGCCCCGCGTCGCGCCACAGCTGGAGCACCGGCATGTCGGCCTCGCGCTCGGTCAGGACGCCATTGACGAAGCCGTAGACCTCGCCGACCCGCGCCGTTTTGAGCGCGGTGACGATATCCTGGACGATCGCGAGGCGCGTCGTTCCGACCGGTAGCGGGCCGTGCGCCGGCAGATCGTCGAAGGTAAGCGTGATCGACGGGCGTGCTCCTGCCGGTGACGCCACCGCCAGGACGACCGCCATCGCGGAGAGCAGCTGCCACCCGCTCATGCGTCAGCGAGCGATCGTCAACGTCGCCGTCTTCAGCGCGACCGAGCTGTTGCCCGCCATGATCTCGAACTCGCCTGGCTCGACAACGCGCTTCATGTCGATGTTCCACAATTCGAAGGCGCGGTGGTCGAGGGTGAACTTGACAGTCCGCACTTCGCCGGGCTGGAGCGTGACGCGCTCGAACGCCTTCAATTCCTTGACCGGACGGGTTACCGACCCGACCTTGTCATGGACGTAAAGCTGGACGACCTCGTCGCCCGCGCGGGTGCCGGTGTTGCGCACCTCGACACCGACATCGACGCTGCCGTCGGGACGGATCGTCGGCGTCGACAGCTTCGGCTCGCCGATCGCGAAGGTCGTGTAGCTCAGCCCGAAGCCGAACGGGAACAAGGGAGTCTTGTCACTGAACAGGTAGCCGCGGTGCGCGGACGGCTTGTAGTTGTAGAACATCGGCAACTGCCCGACCGAGCGCGCGATCGTCACCGGCAGCTTGCCGCCGGGATTGACGTCGCCGAACAGCACATCGGCGAGCGCGGTGCCGCCCTGCTCGCCGAGATACCAGCCCTCGATGACCGCGTTCGCCTGCTCGGCGACGCGGTTGATCGCCAGCGGGCGGCCGTTGATCATGACGACGACGATCGGCTTGCCGAGCGCCTTGAGCGCGTCGAACAGCGCCTGCTGCTCGCCGACGAGATCAAGGCTGGCGCGGTCGCCGAGATGGTTGTCGGCCCAGCCTTCGCGGCTGGTCTGCTCGGTATCGCCGATCGCGAGGACGATTGTGGCGGCCCCGCGCGCGACCTCGACCGCGGCAGCGATGCGCTTCGCATTTTCGGTCGGGTCGGCGAGGGTGACCTTGTCCTCCCACCAGTCGTCGTTCTCGGTGATCTTGACCCCGAGCGAGGATACGATCCCGGCCCGCGCGCCGACCTTCGCCTTGATCCCGTCGAGCAGCGATACCGTCACCGGCGGCTGGCCGTAATAGCCGCCGAGGCGCGCGACGGCGGCGTTCGGCCCGATCACCGCGATGACCGGCATCGCGGCACCGTGCGGGGGCAGCGCCAGCGGCAGGGTCCCGTCGTTCTTGAGCAGGACCATCGACCGCGCCGCCGCCAGCCGGGCGACAGCGCGCGCGTCGGCATTGTTGGTGATCGCGACCGCCGCTTTGGCGTCGGCATAGGGATGCTCGAACAAGCCGGCGCGGAACTTGATCTCGAGCATCTTGCGGACCGCGTCGTCGATCTGTGCGACCGGCACACGGTTGGCGGCGACCGACGCGGCGAGGGTCTTGTAGCTGTTGCCGTCGGGCAGGTCGTTATCGACCCCCGCCGCCAGCGCCATGATCGCCGCGCCCTGATGGTCGGCCGCATTGTGGTGGAGGTCGGCGATCTGGTCGATCGCCGAATAGTCGCTGACGATCGCGCCGGTGAAGCCCCATTCGCCGCGCAGGACGGTCTGGAGCAGCCACTTGTTCGCGTGGGAGGGGACGCCGTCGATCTCATTGTACGACGGCATCACGGCGCCGGGACCGGCGCGCGCGATCGCCTGCTCGAACGGCGGGAAGAAATTTTCGCGCAGCTCGCGCTCAGAGATCGGCGCCGGGCCGGTGTTGGTCCCGCTCTCGGGCTGGCCGTGCCCGGTCAAATGCTTGAGCGTCGCGAAGACCTTGCCGGGCGCGAGCATCTGCGGCTTGCCGACGCCCTCGAGTCCCTCGACCGCCGCGACGCCGAGTTCGCCGACGAGATATGGGTCCTCGCCGAAGGTCTCCTCGATCCGTCCCCAGCGCGGGTCACGTGCGATGTCGACGACCGGGGACAGCGCCTCGGTGACGCCGCGCGCCGACATTTCGCGGGCGGTGACGACGTTGGTCCGGCGGACGAGGTCGGGGTCCCAGCTCGACGCCAGCGCGATCGGCACCGGGAAGCTCGTCGCCCCGAGTGCGGCGTAGCCGTGGAGGCCCTCCTCGTGGAACAGGATGGGGATGCCGAGGCGGGTGCGGGTCAGGGCGTCGTGCTGGAGGTCGTTGACCAGCTCGATCGTGCTGCGAACGTCGCGGCCTGCGACGACGCGCGGCGACACTGGGCCGGTCGCATCCGACGGCCGCGCGAAACCGCCGATGCCGTCGGGAAACACCTTGGCGCGCAACGCCGGATCGAGGCGCTGATGAGCGTCGAGCAGCTTGACCTTGCCCTCCCAGACCGTCTGCAGCTGCGCGACCTTCTCGGCGAGCGTCATTCGCGCGAGCAGGTCGTCGACGCGGGCGGCGACCGGCGCGCGCGGGTCCTTGTACAGCGGCCGCTCGGGCGCGGCGTGCGCCGGCAGCGCGAGCGACGTCGTTAGCAGGATCAGGGCGAGCGACCGGGTCCGCCGGCCGATCGGGCGCAGCTGCGCGGTACGCAGCTGGACTGGACGCAAAAGCATATCAACCTCCCTCGCGGGTCGTCGCCGGGCTTGACCCACGCTGCGCAACCCTTTCTTGATAGCGCTAACATGCTTCAAACGTCGAAACCATGTCAATGTCGACCGGCCCGGCGAGCATCCGGTCGTGCGATCGGCGTCGCGGCGACGGCTGGCGCGGCGAACATAATGGCGAAAGGTTCGGGGCCTTCGGGCGGTGCGTTGCGTACCGCAAGGCAACATCGTACCGACGTCGGGGGAGCAGGACATTTGGCAAAACCACCGGCACGTGCGCAGCGCCGCTCGACCACGATCAGCGATGTCGCCCAACGGGCCGGCGTATCGCCGATGACGGTGTCGCGGGTGATCAACGGCGAGACCAACGTCCGCCAGACGACCCGCGACACCGTCAATGCCGCGATCGCCGCGCTGCGCTACTCCCCGAACCCGGCGGCGCAGAGCCTCGCCGGGGCGCAGCCGATCAAGATCGGCATGCTCTACAGCAACCCGAGCGCCGCCTATCTCAGCGAGTTCCTTGTCGGCACGCTCGACTATGCCAGCCGCGCCAATATCCAGCTGGTAATCGAAAAGTGCGACGTCGGCGACGAGGCGGAGGCGGCCGCGCGCCACCTGCTCGCGGGCGGCGTCGACGGGCTCGTCCTGCCGCCGCCGTTGTGCGATACCGAGCAGGTCCTCGCGGTGCTGCGGGCAGCCGGCGCGCTCGGCGTGACGGTCGCGAGCGGTCACCCCGCCACCGGGTTTTCAGCGTTAAGCATCGACGACCACCGCGCGGCATACGAGATGACCGCGCACATCATCTCGCTTGGTCATCAGCGCATCGGCTTCATCGTCGGCGACCGTGAGCATCCGTCGAGCCTGTTGCGCCTTGCCGGTTTCCGCGCGGCGATGGCCGCCGCCGGGCTCGACGTCCCCGACGCGCTCATCAAATATGGCCTGTTCACCTACCGCTCGGGGCTCGACGCCGCCGAGGAGTTGATTGGCGTCGACAACCCGCCCTCGGCGATCTTCGCGAGCAACGACGACATGGCCGCGGCGACTGTCGCCGTCGCGCACCGCCACGGCATCGACGTGCCGAGCGACCTCACCGTCTGCGGCTTCGACGACACCGCGCTGGCGACGACGATCTGGCCCGAATTGACCACGATCCGCCAGCCGATCGCCGACATGTCGCTCGCCGCGGTCGAACTCCTCGTCCGGGAAATCCGGGCCTATCGCGCCGGGGAACCGATGGAGCCGCAACACTTGCAACTCGACTTCAAGCTGATCCGCCGCCAGTCCGACGCCGCGCCCCGGCGCCGCCCGTCGATCATGGTATCGCGCCCATGACGCCGCACGACCCGCCGGTGCGGCGGTTTCGCTCGCGCGACTGGTTCGACGCGCCGGGCCGGTCAGACATGGCAGCGCTCTATCTCGAGCGCTTCATGAACTACGGGATCACTGCCCCCGAACTGCGCTCGGGCCGCCCGATCATCGGCATCGCGCAAAGCGGCAGCGACCTGTCGCCGTGCAACCGGGTCCATCTCGAACTGGCCAAGCGCACCCGCGACGGCATCCGCGACGCCGGCGGCATCCCGATGGAATTTCCGACGCATCCGATCTTCGAGAATTGCCGCCGCCCGACCGCCGCGCTCGACCGCAACCTCGCCTATCTCGCGCTCGTCGAGATCCTCTACGGCTACCCGATCGACGCCGTCGTCCTGACCACCGGCTGCGACAAGACCACCCCGTCGGGGATCATGGCGGCGTCGACCGTCGACATTCCCGCGATCGTCCTGTCGGGCGGACCGATGCTCGACGGCTGGCACGACGGCGAACTCGTCGGCTCGGGGACGGTGATCTGGCGGGCGCGGCGCAAGCTCGCGGCGGGCGAGATCAGCGAAGCCGAGTTCATCGACCGCGCGAGCGATAGCGCCCCCTCGGTCGGCCACTGCAACACGATGGGCACCGCGTCGACGATGAACGCGGTCGCCGAGGTGCTCGGCCTGTCGCTGCCGGGGTGCGCGGCAATCCCCGCGGCGTACCGCGAGCGCCCGCAGATGGCGTATGCGACCGGCGTCCGCATCGTCGAGATGGCGTACGCCGACCTGCGGCCGTCGAAGATCCTGACCCGGGCGAGCTTCCTCAACGCGATTCGTCTCGTCACCGCGATTGGCGGATCCTCGAACGCCCAGCCGCACATCATGGCGATGGCGCGGCACGCCGGGGTCGAGCTGACCCCCGACGACTGGACGACCTTCGGCTACGACCTGCCGCTGCTTGCCGACGTCCAGCCCGCGGGCCGTTTCCTCGGCGAGCGTTTCCACCGCGCCGGTGGCGTCCCGGCGCTTTTGTGCGAACTCGCCGCCGCCGGCCACCTCGACACCGATTGCCTGACGGTCACCGGGCGCAGCCTCGGCGACAATATCGCCGGACGCGACAGCCGCGACCGCGAGGTCATCCGCGCGTTCGACGAACCGCTCAAGGAACGCGCCGGGTTCCTCGCACTGTCGGGCAATCTTTTCGACTTCGCGATCCTCAAGACCAGCGTCATCTCCGACGAATTCCGCGAGCGCTACCTCAACCGCCCGGGAGCCGAGGGCGTGTTCGAGGCGCGCGCGGTCGTCTTCGAAGGCTCCGACGACTATCACCACCGGATCAACGACCCGGCCCTCGAGATCGACGAGAACTGCATCCTCGTCATCCGCGGGGCGGGCCCGATCGGCTGGCCGGGGTCGGCCGAGGTCGTCAACATGCAGCCGCCCGACGCTTTGCTCCGCCGCGGCATCGCGTGGCTGCCGACGCTCGGCGACGGGCGTCAGTCGGGGACCTCGGACAGCCCGTCGATCCTCAACGCCTCACCCGAAAGCGCGGTCGGCGGCGGCCTCGCATGGCTCGCGACCGGCGACATGATCCGTATCGATATCAACACCGGCGAGTGCAACGCGCTGGTCGACGACGGCGAGATCGCGCGGCGTCGTGCCGAAGCACCGCCGCCGATCCCCGCGAGCCATACGCCATGGGAGGAGATCTACCGCGAGAAGACCGGGCAGCTCTCGACCGGTGCGGTGCTCGAGATGGCGTTGAAATATCGCCGCATCTCCGAAACGACGCCGCGCCACAACCACTGAGGAACCGGGGCCGGGGTGTACCCTCGGCCCGGTCCATTGCTCAGCCGACCATGTCCTCGAGCTCGCGACCGCGCGTTTCGCGAATGAACGAGCGGACGAAGAAGAACGAGATCAGCGCGCTCGCCGCGTAGAAGCCGTAGGTCAGCGGCAGGCCGACCCCCGCCGCGAGCGACGGAAAGCTAACCGCGATCGCGAGGTTGGCCATCCATTGCGCCAGCCCCGACACCGCCAGCGCCGACCCGCGCATCTGGTTGGGGAACATCTCGCCGAGCATGACCCACATTACCGGGCCCCACGACATGTTGAAGAACACGACATAGGCGTTCGCCGCGATCAGCGCGATGAGCCCGGTCTGGTCGGTCATCTTGAGCGCGCCGCCGGTGGTGATCGCCGTCGCGAAGCACGACGCCATGATCGTCAGCGACACGGCCATGCCCGCCGAGCCGACGAGGAGCAGCGGCTTGCGGCCAATCTTGTCGATGACGAGGATCGCGCCGAGGCAGGCGAGAATCGACAGGCTGCCCGACAGGATGTTGATCTTGAGCGCGTCGTTCTCGCTGAAGCCGACCGACTGCCACAGCACCGAGCCGTAGTAGAAGACGATGTTGATGCCGACGAGCTGCTGGAACACTGCGAGCCCGATCCCGGCCCAGACGATCGGCCGGATCTTGCCGGTGGTTTTGTCGAGCAGGTCGGAGAACGACGGGCGGTGGTGGTCGGTGGCGAGGCTCGAGCGGATCGCCGCGACCTTGTGCGGCGCTTCCTCGGGGCCGAACAGCCGCGCCAGAACCGCTTCGGCCTCGGCATCGCGACCCTTGAGGACGAGATAGCGCGGGCTTTCCGGGATGAGCAACAGCGTGACGAAGTAGACCGTCGCGGGGATGACCTGGAGCCAGAACATCCAGCGCCATGCCGGCTGGTCGAACCATAGGGTGCCGAGCGACCCGCCTGCTGTGTTGGCGAGGACGTAATTGGCGACGAATGCGCCCGTCAGGCCGGTGATGATCATGATCTGCTGGACGCTCGACAGCCGGCCGCGCGCTGCCGCCGGGACGACCTCGCTGATATAGACCGGCGCGAGGATGCTCGCCGCGCCGACGCCGAGTCCGCCGACGATGCGGGCGAGGATAAACATCAGCGACGATGTCGCCGCACCGGCGCACAAGGCGCTGATGATGAACAGGAACGCCGCGATCTTCATCACCGTGCGGCGGCCGATCCGGTCGGCGAGACGTCCGGCGATGAAAGCGCCGGCAGCACAGCCGAGCAGGATCGCGCCGACGTTGAACCCGGTCCCGAGCGTCGACAGGTTGAACGCCTTTTCGAGACCCGCCTGGGTGCCGTTGATGACGCCGCTGTCGTAGCCGAACATGAAGCCGCCGATCGTCGCGACCGCCACGATCAGCGCGATGAAGGCGAAATTGACTTGGTCGATTGTCTTGGTTGCCACGATACCCCCTCAGGTTTTTATAGTTATGATGATGTCAGTGCCGGTCGACGATCGCCTCGGTCGCCGGGATGCCCGCCACGTCGGCAGTGAAGGCGAACAGGTCGCCCGCCTCTGGCTGGGCGGCGAGCGCCGCGGCGTCGAGACCCTTGCGCGCGGTCGTGACATAGACCGTCTTGAGGTCGGCGCCGCCGAAGGCGATCTTGGTGACGTTGGCGGTCGGCAGCCTGATGGTCTCGATCAACCTGCCGTCGGAGGCGTAGCGCCGCGTCGCCCAGCCGCCGAACAGTCCCGTCCAGACGCATCCAGCGCTGTCGACGACCGGGCCGTCGGGATAGCCCGCTCCCGCTTCGATCTCGACAAAAGGCCGGGCCGTGCCGAGGCTGCCGTCGTCGTTGACCTCGACCGCATGGATCGTCCGGCCGAGCGTGTCGGTGTGGTACAGCGTCCGGCCGTCGGGCGAGAACGCGGGTCCGTTGGTGATCGTGACCTCGGGCAGCCCGGCGTGGACGACGCCGTCTGCGTCCAGTCGGTAAAGCGCGCCGCTCGGCACCGTCTCGGCGTCGTCCATCGAGCCGAACCAGATGCGGCCGTGCCGGTCGGTGGTTGCATCGTTGAGGCGATTACCTGGGCGATCGGGTTCGGGGACGGCGATCGAGGCGAAGCTGCCGTCAGCGGGGTCGAAGCGCTCGATGCCGTGCTGCATGCCGACCGCGAAGCCGCCACCGCTGATCGGCAGGATCCAGCCGGGTTGCGCCGCGACTTTCAAGTTTGTCAGCGATGCATCGACGGGGTCGAAGCGATGGACGTGGTCGCGCTTGATGTCGACGAACCACAACGCCTGCTCGCGTTCGACCCAGACCGGGCCCTCGCCGAGCTCGGCGCCGACGCGGCACGCCAGTTCAGGGCGGCCCGACGCCATCAGCGCCAGCCGGCGTCGACGAAATAATCGTGGCTCGTGCACATCCGCGCATCGTCCGAGGCGAGGAACAGCACCAGCGCGGCGACGTCGATCGGCATGATCCGCGCGTCGAGGCACTGCGCTGCGACGATCTCGGCCTCGCCTTCGGGGGTGTACCACTTCATCTGGCGCGGCGTCTTGACGTTGCCCGGGACGATCGTGTTGACGCGAATGTCGAAGCGCCCGAGGTCGCGGGCGAGGCTGCGGGTCAGTCCTTCGACCGCCGCCTTCGCCGTCTGGTAGAGGACGAGGTCGGCGAGCGCGAGGTGCCAGCTGATCGAGCCGAAGTTGAGGATGACGCCGCCGCCGGCGCGCGTCATCGCCGGGACGACCGCCTGCGCGGCGAAGAACTGGTGGCGCAAATTGACCGCCATCCGCTCGTCCCAATAGTCGGGTGTGACGTCGGCGATCGAGTGCCGGTCGTCGCTCGCGGCATTGTTAATCAGGACATCGACTCCGCCGAGCGCCACTTCGATCGTCGTCAGCGTCGTCTTGAGCATGGCGATATCGGTGACGTCGCAGCGCAGGTATAGCGGCGGGTGGAGCGCGTTGCGGCTGAGGCGTTCGACGAGCGCCTGGCTCGGGGCGTCGATGATGTCGACGAAGGCGACGCGGGCACCCTGCTCGACGAAGGCTTCGACGAGCCCCTCGCCGATGCCGCTGCCGCCGCCGGTGATGACGACGCGTTTGCCGGTAAGGCTCGGATAGCGGGCGCGCCGCGAACGATCGGCGGGTGCTGCGACCAGCGGCTCGGCGAGCATCGAATGCGTTTCGGAGTCGCTCAATGTCCGGGTCCCGATAGCAGGCCGCGTTCGGCGAGGTTGCGCATCAGCTGACTGACGCCGAAGGTCCACGGCGGCGCGAGGTCCGATGTCGTCACCCGGTTGACGAGGCAGCCGAGTGTCGGCGTCGAGATCGAGACTCGGTCACCGGTCTTGTGGGTGAAGCCGCGCCCCGGATCGTCGCGGTCCTTGGTCGGCGCGAACATCGTGCCAAGGAACAGCGCGAGGCCGTCGGGATATTGGTGCTGGCTCATCGTTTGGGCGAGTAGGACCGTCGGGTCGCGGCTGATCTGGCTCATGCTGCTCGTCGCGGTCAGGCAGTAATCGTCGGTCCCCTCGATCAACAGCTCGACCTCAGCGCGACGGACGTCGTCGAGCGTGAAAGCGTCGTCGAACAGGCGAATGAACGGGCCGATCGCGCACGACGCGTTGTTGTCCTTTGCCTTGCCGAGGAGCAGCGCCGACCGTCCCTCGAAATCGCGCAGATTGACGTCGTTGCCGAGCGTCGCGCCGACCGCCTTGCCGGTCGAATCAGCGATGATGACGATCTCTGGCTCGGGATTATTCCACGTCGAATCGGAGCGGATGCCGACCTCGGCACCCCAGCCGACTGTCGACAGTATCGGTGCCTTGGTGAAGACCTCGGCATCGGGCCCGATCGCGACTTCGAGATATTGCGACCACATCCCGTCGGCGATCAGCCGGTCCTTGAGCGTCGCCGCTTCAGGTGACCCGGGGACGACGTGCTGGAGGCCGACGCCGATGACGCCTTCGAGCCGCGCCCGGACCGCCGCCGCCGCGCCGGGGTCGCCGCGCGCGCTTTCCTCGATGACGCGCTCGAGCGCCGATACCGCGAAGGTCACCCCGGCGGCCTTGACGCATTGCAGGTCGATCGGGCTGAGCAGGTCGAGGGTATCGTCGGCAGCGAGCGCCTCGAAAGTCCCCAGTCGCGTGCCACGGGCTTCGTCCAGCCCGCCTTGCTCGATCAACATCGCGACGGTCGGCGCAACGGCGGTCATGTCGTAGACCACGCCGCCGACGATAAGGATTGGCACCGGGCCGGCCGTTGTCGCGATACGGCCGAGAAGCCGGGCGGTCTGCCAGTCGCTTGGCAGCGCTTCCGCGGTAATGCCCAGATCCATAGCCCCCAAAGCTCTTTTATTGATAGCGCTACCATCGGCGGTGCCGAAATTGCTGTCAAGTTTCGATTGTGGTCAATCCTCTTTCGACGCGCCGCGCGGCCATTTCCGGAGTTCGATCCGGTATCATTGGGTTAAGGACGTTATCGCCCAATCCGTATTGCACCAGCGCCGTCCAAGTGCGCTATGTTCTTTTTGTGAAATTACAAGCTCACCCGTCGAAAACGCTCAGATTCGGGATGGGGCCCCGGTTCCTCAAACGCTTTGCGGACAGTGTCTGCCACTGGAGATCCAGCGACAATTTGCTGATCGAGCAGTATCGCACTCTGCTGCCGCAACGTCCGATGATGTATCTGACGATCTTCATCAACATTCTGTTTCTCGACTTTGTTTCGGCGCCGTCGATCGGCAGCGCTGCTTTCATCCTGCCTTTGATCGTCTGTGGCGTAATCGTCGCCCGCATCATGCTCCTGTGGCTACCGCCGACGACGCGTCGCGTGCGGACCATTGCAGAAATACGATCATCCTTGACGGGAACCCTTGCCGTCGCATTGATGATCTCAGTTGTCCTGAGCATCTGGGGGGCGTTACTCGCGTACGGCAACGGGGCGACGAAGGCATATATCGCGCTGTTCGCGGTGCTCTCGACGATCAGTTGTGCCGTTTCGCTATCGAGTGTGCCGCTTGCGGCATATATCGTCGTCGCGTTCGGCACGATTCCGATCTCGATTGCTCTGCTGCTGACCGGACACGTCATGTTTTCGAGCATGGGCGCCAACGTCCTCCTCGTGTCGCCGCTTATCGTCAGCATGATCTACCGTCAGGATCAGCAGCTGCGCCGCATGGTGGAGTCGCGAAGCGCGATTGCATCCGAAAAGATGAAGGTGAGCGAACTCGCCTATCGGGACTCGTTGACCGGCCTCGCCAACCGCCGCGCATTCCTTGATGCTCTAAGGGATGCGTCGGCGGTGCGTCCCGCTCGCGCCCTGGCAATCGCCATGATCGACCTCGACGGCTTCAAGGTCATCAACGACACTTATGGCCACCGCACCGGAGACGAACTGTTGGTCGAAACCGCGACGCGGTTCAAGCGGCTCGAGATGGGCGATGCCGTCATCGCCCGGCTCGGCGGTGACGAATTCGCCGTCCTGCTCCGCGACGTCGCGCGGTCCGAAGACGCGGAGCAGCGGCTGGCGCAGCTCACCCGCGTATTCGACCAGCCGTTCGTCGTTGCCGGCCATGTCTTCCGGCTGCGCGCCTCGATCGGCCTCGCTCATGACGTCCCGAATTCGGCCGCGACATTGTCGCTAATCGGTCGCGCCGACCTCGCGATGTACGAGGCGAAGCGGGCGCATAGCGCCGCAATCTGTTCGTTCATGCCGGAAATGGAGGCGCGGACACGACGGCGGATCATGGTCGAGCAGGCGCTTGCGGATCCGATCGAAAATGATCTCATCACACTGAATTACCAACCGATCGTCAGCGCTGGAGATGGACAGATCATCGCCTTTGAAGCGCTCGCGCGCTGGACGCACCCGGCCCTCGGCGTGATTCCCCCGTCGGAATTCATTCCCCTCGCCGAGCAAGCCGGCATGACCAGCCGGATGACGATGCACCTGTTGTCGACGGCGCTGCGGGCCGCATCGGCGTGGCCGAAGCTTATCGGCTTATCGTTCAACCTCAGCGGTGCCGAACTCAATTCGCCGTCGATCGCCAGCCGGATTTTGACGATGGTCGCCGAGCACGGTTTCGACCCGGGGCGGCTGTCGATCGAGGTCACTGAAACTGCACTGCTCGGCGACTTCGAGGCCGCGCGATGCGCACTGTCGGCTTTACAGCGCGGCGGCGTCCGCATTCTGCTCGACGATTTCGGTGCCGGATATGCCTCGATCGGATATCTCCGAGAGATCCAATTCGACGGCATCAAGCTCGACGGGAGCCTGATCGCAACGCTGATCGACAGCTCGTCGGCTCACGACCTGCTGGTCGGCGTCTTGCACCTGTGCAAGGCGATCGGCGCCCCCGTGACTGCCGAAATGGTCGAAAACGCCGCGCAGCACGATCTGCTGCGCGATCTCGGCGTGCAGAAGCTCCAGGGGTACTACCTCTCCCGGGCGCTGACGCCCGAGGAGGCACTGCGCGCGTGCAGCGAACCGAAGCGCGTCCTTCCGGTCAGGTCCTCGATCGTGTTTCTCAACCAGCGGCATCCGAAGCGGTTCGGCTGAGCCGACACGCGGCGTCCCGGTCGACGATCCGCGACATCGGACCGAGCGCGCTCGCCCGGCCCGACTTGCAGTCTCCTAAAGCGTCCGCTCGCGCTCTTCGATCTCGTACGTCTCGATGATGTCGCCTGGCTTGATGTCGGTGTTGTTCTCAAGTCCGATACCGCACTCGAGGCCAGAGCGGACCTCGTTGACGTCCTCCTTGAAGCGCCGGAGCGACGACACGTTGGCGACGTAGATGACGACGTCGTCGCGCATGACGCGGGCGCGAAGGTTGCGCTTTATCGTGCCTTCGATGACGCGCGCACCGGCCGCCTTGCCGGTCTTGCCCGCCTGGAAGACTTCGAGCACCTGCGCACGGCCGACGACGTTCTCGAGGAACTCCGGCCCCAGCTGCCCCGCCATCGCCGCCTTCACGTCGTCGATCAGATTGTAGATGACGTCGTAGTATTTGAGCGCGACGCCGTCCCGCTGGGCGAACTCTCGCGCCTTGGCGTTGGCGCGGACGTTGAAGCCGATGATCGGCGCCTTTGATGCCGCCGCCAGCGTGACGTCGGACTCGGTAATGCCGCCAACGCCCGAGTGCAGCACCCGGACCTTGATGAGGTCGGTTGAGATCTTGTTAACCGCCGAAACGATCGCCTCGACCGAACCCTGGACATCGCCCTTGATGACCATCGGATATTCCTGCGCCTTGGCTTCGCGCAGCGCATTGAACATCGCCGCGAGATCGGCCGGGGGACCGACGGTCCGTTCGGCGGTGATCAGGCCGGCGCGATACGCGGCGACCTCCTTCGCGCGTGCCTCGGTCTCCATGACGCTGAACGGATCGCCCGCACGCGGGACACCCGACAGGCCGAGGACCTCGACCGGAACCGACGGCCCGGCGGTCTTGACCTGGACGCCCTTGTCGTTGAGCAGCGCGCGAACCTTGCCCCACTCGGCGCCGACGACGAAGACGTCGCCGACCTTGAGCGTGCCGCGGTTGACCAGCACCGTCGCCAGCGGACCACGGCCCTTGTCGAGCTTCGCCTCGATCACCGTCGCCTCGGCGGCGCGGTTCGGGTTGGCGGTCAGCTCAAGGACTTCGGCCTGGAGCAGGACCTTCTCGAGTAGGTCGTCGAGCCCGGTCTTCTTGGTCGCCGAAACCTCGACATCCTGGACGTCGCCGCCGAGCTCCTCGACCTGGACGTCGTACTGGAGCAGCGCGGTACGGATGCGCTGGGCATCGGCCCCGGGCTTGTCCATCTTGTTGATCGCGACGATCATCGGCACGCCCGCCGCCTTGGTGTGGGCGATCGCCTCGATCGTCTGCGGCATGATCCCGTCGTCCCACGCGACGACGAGGATGACGATGTCGGTGACGTTCGCCCCGCGCTTGCGCATGTCGGTGAAGGCTTCATGGCCCGGGGTGTCGAGGAAGGTGACCTTCTCGCCGCCCTTCAGCGTCACCTGATACGCGCCGATGTGCTGGGTGATGCCACCGGCCTCGCCCGCGACGACGTCGGTGCCGCGCAGCGCGTCGAGCAGGCTGGTCTTGCCGTGGTCGACATGGCCCATGATCGTCACGACCGGGGGCCGTGGCTGGAGGTCGGTATCGATATCGACCGCTCCGATGACGCCGACTTCGACGTCCGAATCGGAGACGCGAACGATGTTGTGGCCGAACTCGACGACCAGCAGCTCGGCGAGGTCCTGGTCCATCGCGTCGGTCATCGCCATCGGCGAGCCGAGACGGTTGAGCGCTTTGAGCAGGTCGCTGCCGCGCTCGGCCATGCGGTTGGCGAGCTCCTGAACGGTGATCTCCTCGGGCACGACGATGTCGCGGACCTGTCGCGCCTGGCCGGCACCGCCGCCATGACCGCGATGCTGCTTCTCACGCGCACGGCGAAGTGCTGCGAGGCTGCGGGTGCGGACGCTGTCGTCGCTGTCGAGCGCGCGGGTGACGGTGAGCTTGCCCTGGCGGCGGTCGTCGACGCGGCCGCGCGACGGACGTGCCGGCAGGCCGCGCTTGCCACCTTCTTCCTCGTCGATGATCGGCGTGATCGTGCCCGGCAGGCGGCCGGTCGGGGCCTTCGCCTCGGGCGGACGCAGCGCTGCTTCCTCCTCGGCCTTCTTCTTCTCCTCGGCGCGAAGCTTCTCCATGCCGATCGCCTCGGCCTTTTCGATCTCCTCGCGGCGGCGCGCTTCCTCGAGCGCCTGCATCCGCTGTTCCTCGGCCTCGCGCAGCATCGCGGCGAGCCGCTCCTGCGCGGTCAGCCGGTCGGGCGCAGCGGCCGTCGGGGCGGCGCGGCCGCGATTCGGCGCGGGACCGCGCGGCGTCGCCTGTGCCGAACGGACCGGTGGTGCCGGAGTCGGCGCTGGCGCGACCGCTACGGGCAGCGGAACCGCTGGCAACGGCGCGGCCGGCGCGGGCACCGGAGTTGCGACGGGCTCGACGCGGACCGGGATCGGCGCGCGCTCGACCGGCGTGAACATTACCGGCGGCACGACCGGACGCGCCGGAGCAGCGGCGGGTTCGACCGGCGTGGCTACGGAAGCTGGAGCCGGAGCAGCGGCGGCGGGTGCCGCGGCTGGCGCCGTGACCGGGGCTGCAACCGCGGGCTCAGGAGCCTGTGCTACCGGAGGCGGCGGAGCAACCGGGGTGGCGACGGGGGGCGGTGCCGGTGCGGGTACTGGTGCGGGTGCCGGCGTAGCGACCTCGACGACCGGTTCTTCGCGAACATCGCCCGGGCGATGAAGGACACGCGCGCGCTTGACCTCGACCACGACCGACTTCGAGCGGCCATGGCTGAAGCTCTGCTTGACCTTGCCGATCTCGACCGTCTTGTTCAGACCGAGCGGGGCGCGCATGCCGAGCTTGGGTTTGTTGTCGTCACTCATGCGTTACCCTGATGCCTTCTGCGGGAGCGGCATTCGCCCCCATCTCGTTGAAATCCAGACCGTTAAAGGCGCGCCAGCGGGCAACTGCACCGCTCACGCGCGCCGCCGCCGCCGTATCGCAGACGGCGGCGTGTACCACATTCTCGCGACCGAGCGCCAAGGACAATATCTCGCGTCCGACCGGCACAACCAGCGAAACGACGGTGTTCGGCGCGCCCTTCGCCTTGCCGTCGAGCTTCGCCATCCCGTCGACCGCAGCGTCGTTCGCGTGAAGGAGCAGCCGGACCCGCCCCGCACCCAACGCATCGCCGATCCGTTCCGATCCCCAGATGAGGTGCCCCGCCTTGTTTTCCAACCCCAGCCGGTCAAGCGCGCGGCGTTCGAGCCCGGCCGCGATCGTCTCGACGAGGGTGTCGGGGACGGTGATGCTCGTCGTCTTGAACGCGCGCATCAGTACGCCGCGCAGCTTGCCCTTGGCGGCGGCGGTGGCGATCAGCGAGCGGTCGGGCGAAAGCCACGCCCCACGCCCCGGCGCACGCGCGGCGAGGTCGGCGTGAACGCCGCCGGCGTCGTCGAGCGCGAGGCGGATCAACGCGTCGCGCGATCCGTGCTCACCCGTCAGGATGCATTTGCGCTCGGGGGCCGACGGTTTCCCGGTCGGGCCCTGAACGTCGATGTCGGTCGCTATGCCGGTTTCATTCTGGGACATCCGCGTTAGCGACCTCCCCAGCTTCCGGCTCGACTTCCGGCTTCACTTCCTCGTCGAACCAGTGCGCGCGCGCCGCCATGATGATGCGGTTGCCGTCGTCCTCCGACAGGCCGAACGCCTTGAGGATGCCATCACGCTTCGCCACCAATTCGTCGCTGGCGAGGTCGCCGAGGTCGTCGATCGTCTTAATCCCGGCATGGCCGAGAACGACGAGCATTGCTTCGGTCAGGCCGGCGATCGCGGCAAGGGCATCGTCGACGCCAAGGCCACGGCGCTCCTCGCGGGCGGCGGCTTCCTTGCGGTCCAGCGCGTCCTGCGCGCGCTGCTGGAGCTCGCCGGCGAGATCGTCGTCGAAGCCTTCGATCGCCGCGAGTTCGGCGACGTCGACATACGCGACTTCCTCAAGCTCGCTGAAGCCCTCGGCGACGAGCAGCTGGGCGAGCGTCTCATCGACGTCGAGTTCGGTCTGGAACAGCTCGGACTTCTCTACGAACTCCTTCTGGCGCCGCTCGCTTTCGTCGGCCTCGGTCATGATGTCGATCTGGCGACCGGTCAGCGCGCTGGCGAGGCGGACGTTCTGCCCGCGACGGCCGATTGCGAGGCTCAACTGGTCGTCGGGGACGACGACGTCGATGCGGTTGTCCTCCTCGTCCATCACGACCTTGCTGACCTCAGCCGGCTGGAGCGCGTTGACGACGAAGGTCGCGACGTCGGGCGACCACGGGATGATGTCGATCTTCTCGCCCTGGAGCTCCTGGACGACCGCCTGGACGCGGCTGCCCTTCATGCCGACGCAGGCGCCGACCGGGTCGATCGACGAGTCGCGGCTGATCACACCGATCTTGGCGCGGCTGCCCGGGTCGCGCGCGACCGCCTTGATCTCGATAATGCCATCGTAGATTTCAGGGACTTCCTGCGCGAACAGCTTCTTCATGAACTCGCCAGCGGCGCGGCTGAGGAAGATCTGCGGACCGCGGATTTCGCGGCGGACCGACAGGATCAGCGTGCGGACGCGGTCGCCGACGCGCAGGACTTCGCGCGGAATCTGCTGGTCGCGGCGGATCACGCCCTCGGCCTTGCCGAGGTCGACGACGACATGGCCGAACTCGGCGCGCTTGACGACACCGGTGATGATCTCGTTCACCCGGTCCTTATATTCTTCGTACTGGCGGTCACGCTCGGCGTCGCGGACCTTCTGGACGATGACCTGCTTCGCTGCCTGCGCGGCGATGCGGCCGAACTCGATCGGGGGCAGCGGATCGACGATGAAGTCGCCGAGTGCCGGGTTCTTCTGGAGCTTGGCAGCGTCCACCAGGTTGATCTGCTTGAAGAAATCCTCGGGAGCCTCGACGACTTCGAGGACGCGCCACAGCCTCAGGTCGCCGGTCTTCGGGTCGATCTTGGCGCGAATATCGTTCTCGGCACCGTAACGCGCGCGGGCCGCCTTCTGGATCGACTCCTCCATCGCCTCGATGACGATCATCCGGTCGATCGACTTCTCGCGCGCGACGGCGTCGGCGATCGCGATTAATTCGGCGCGGTTGGCGGTGACGGCGGCGACGCCTTTGGTCGCGGTGGCGGCTTGGGCCATGTCAGTCCTCATCCTGCGTGTTGTCGTTGTCGGCAAGCTCGGCCGGGTCTTCGACGATCTGTTCGGCATCGCCGAAGTCGAGCGGGCGGCTCGCGGCGATCAATTTGTTGGTCAGCACCAGCTTGGCGCTCTCGATCGCGGCGAACGGCACCGTCACCGGGCCGACGGTCGGCACGCTGAAGTCGACGTTGTCGCCGGTCACGCCGACGATCGCGCCGTGGAGCCGGGCGCGCCCGTCGATGCTTTCGGCGAACTTCACCCGGACATCGTGCCCGGCCCATTTGGCATAGTCGCTGAGCCGGGTCAGCGGGCGGTCGATTCCCGGCGACGACACTTCGAGCGCATATTCGCTCTCGATCGGATCGGTCTCGTCGAGCATCTCGGACAGCGCGCGGCTGAGCGTCTCGCATTGCTCCAGCGTCAGCTGCCCGGTCGCTGGGTCCTCGGCCATTACCTGCAGCGTCTGCCCGGCCTTCGAGCCATTGATCTGGACGCGGACGAGCGACAGCCCCTGCGAGGTGGCGATCGGTGCGATAAGGTCGGCAAGATTGACGGTGGTGGCCAGATAAACCTCAAACACAAGCGGCGGCGGCGCGGGAGCGTCCCGACCGACCTTCGCAAGCTAACGATGTGAAGATGCGCGGGATATAGAGCAGGCGGTGCCGGGGTGCAAGCATCGCGCGCACACTGCTCTCGACCAGCGGCTTAGGGCGACCGGCTGGCCGGCACATGCCGCAACCGGCTTGGCCCCGCCGCCGCCGGACGCTATCAGGCAGGCGATTTCGCCTTGAGGATATACCCGATGGCCGTGTTGAAACTTGCCGCTCTGATCGCCGCGGTCATTGCCGTCCCGCTCGCCGCCGCGCCCATGCCGCAAGCGGTGGCTCCCGAAGCGCGTTGGCTGACCGTCGGCACCGTCCGAGTCGCGGCGCTCCACGATACCGACTTTCTTATTCCCAACGACGGCGGGACCTTTGGCGTCGATGCTGGCGTGCCTGCGGTAACGGCAGTGCTTGCGGCGGCGGGCGCGCCGACCGACACGGTTCGGGTCGGGGTCAACGCGCTGCTGGTCAAGCTGCCGGGGCATGTCGTCCTGATCGATACCGGCGTCGGGGTTCCGGCGAGCCAGCTGATGCCGAGCCTCGCCGCCGCCGGGGTGAAGCCGGGCGACGTCACCGACGTGCTCATCACCCACAGCCACGGGGACCATGTCGGCGGGCTGGTCACGCCCGACGGCGCGCAGGCGTTTCCGAACGCCAAGGTGCGGATGTCGGCGGCCGAATGGACCTTCCTCCAGGCGAACACCGGCGCCGCCAAACTGGTCGCCGCGATCACGCCGCAGATCGCGACCTTCGCGCCGGGAACGATGGTCGTTCCCGGCATCACCGCGATGTCGGTCGCGGGGCACACGCCGGGGCACGTCGCCTATGAAATAGTGTCGGGCAAGGCACGCCTGCTCGACATCGGCGACACCGCACACAGCACGATCGTGTCGCTGAGCAAGCCCGACTGGTCGATGGGCTTCGATTCGGACAAGGCGATCGGCAAGGCCAGCCGCCGCGCCGAACTGACCCGCCTCGCCGCGAGTCACGAGATGATCTTCGCGCCGCACTTCCCCTATCCCGGGGTCGGCACGATCGCTGCCAAGGGGGACGGCTTCGCGTGGGTGCCGGCGACGGTGGCAAGCTTCACGAACTGACCCCCTTCGCCCGGCACGCGTCGGAACAGTAACGGACGTTCTCCCAATCGCGCTCCCACTTCTTGCGCCATGCAAACGGGCGGGCGCAGGCGGCGCAGATCTTCGTTGGCAGGTCGGCTTTCTTGACGCCCTTCGGCATCAGGCGGCGAGCATGCGGTCGAGGAACGCCTCGACCTCGCCGAGCGGAACGTCGCGGGCGATGAACGCGTCGCCGATGCCATGCGCGAGGACGAACGCGAGGGTGCCGTTCCGCATCTTCTTGTCCTGAAGCATGTGCGCCATCAGCGGTGCGGCGGTCGCGGCAATCCCGCGCGGGTGGTTCGGCAGCCCGGCGCGGGCGAGATGGTCGGTGACCCTCACTGCTGCGTCCACCGGGCACAGACCGCGTTCGGCCGAAAAGGCGAACGCCAGCGCGCAGCCGATCGCAACCGCTTCGCCGTGGAGCAGGCGGTCGGAGAATCCCGCCTCCGCCTCGAGCGCGTGGCCGAAGGTGTGGCCAAGGTTGAGCAAAGCCCGGGTGTCACCGGTCTCGCGCTCGTCGGCGGCGACGATCGCGGCCTTTGCGGCGACGCTCGTGGCGATTGCATGGGTCCGCGCGGCGGGATCGCCGGCGAGCAGCGCGGCGACGTTGGCATCGCACCAGTCGAAGAACGCGGCGTCACCGAGCAGCGCGGTCTTGACCACCTCGGCATAGCCCGCGCGCAACTCACGCGGCGGCAGCGTGTCGAGCAGGGCGGGGTCGATCAGCACCGCGGCGGGTTGGTGGAACGCGCCAACGAGGTTCTTCCCCGCCTTGGCATTGATCGCGGTCTTGCCGCCGACCGAGCTGTCGACCTGCGCGAGCAAGGTCGTCGGGATCTGGACGAACTTGCACCCGCGGCGGAGGATCGCAGACGCGAATCCGGTCAGGTCGCCGACAACCCCGCCGCCAAGCGCGACGACGACGTCACCGCGTTCGACGCCGAAGCCGAGGAGGCTTTCGACGACGGTCTCGAGCGTCCGCCAGTTCTTTGTCGCTTCGCCGGGTGGGAGGATGATCGGCTCGATCGTCAGCCCCGCTGCTTCGAGCGCTGTCCGCAGCGGTTCAAGATGAAGGCGAGCTACGGTCGAGTCGGTGACAAGCGCGATCTGCTTGCGCGCGGTCAGCGGCGCGACGATCTCCCCGGCGCGGCCGAGCAAGCCAGCGGCGATGTGGACGTCGTATGCTCGCTCGCCGAGCGCGACCGGGACGATCATCGATGCGCCGCCAGTGCCGCAAGGATCGAGCGGACGGTGGCGTCGTGCGGCGTCGGCTTGCTGCTGATGTGGATATGCGCCTCGGCGTAGAGCGGGTTGCGGATCGCGGCGAGTTCGCTGAGGACCTCGGCCGGGTCGCGGTCGCGGAGTAATGGCCGGGTATTGCGCCGCCGCACGCGCTCGGCAAGCGTGGCGGTGTCGGCGTCGAGCCAGACCGCCAGCGCGCGGGCGAGGATCAGCGCGCGGGTGTCGGCGGCGACGAACGCGCCGCCCCCGGTGGCGACGACTTTGACCGGGCCGTCGATCAGCCGGGCGATGACGCGGCGCTCACCGTCACGGAAATGCGCCTCGCCGAAGCGTTCGAAGATTTCGGCGATCGACAGGCCCGACGCGCGCTCGATCTCGGTATCGGCATCGACGAACGGCAGCCCGAGCCGCGACGCCAGCCGCCGCCCGATCGTCGACTTGCCCGCGCCCATCAACCCGACGAGGACGATCGTCCGCGCCACCGACGGTGCCGGCGCGGTACGCGGCGTGTTTGTCGACGCTGCCGCGACGGGCCGCGGCGGGGGGGCCGTCTCGGCCGGGTTTTTTGCGTCGCACTCCATGACAAGCTTACGCTATACACTGCGCCGAAGACGGGCAAAGCCCCGCGACATTGGTATCGGGAATAGAACGACATGCGGTTTTTGTTGTGGGTCTTCGTTGCGCTGCTGGTCATCGTCGTTGCCGGCGTGGTCTATCTGATGACCGCCAACGTTCCAGCGCCGACGCACCACGTCGAGCGCGTCATCCCGAACGACCGCCTTGGCCACTGATCGCCGTCCTCTCGCGCTGCTGCTGATCGCGGCGTTCGCGGCGGGTCCGTCGGCCGGTCAAGTCGCGCCTGCGCCTGAAGCTCCGGCGGCCCCTGTAATCCCGGCGGCGCCGGCAACCGCGCCGAAGTCGCTGCTGCCCGACAGCTTCGGTGCCGCGCCCGCAGCACCCGTTGTCGAGCCCGCGCCGCTGGCCTTGCCTGCCGCTCCCGACGTGAGTGCGACACCCGACGCCGCAGCGCCCGCCGATGCCGCTGCGGCAACGGCTGCTGCCGCCGCAGAGCCGAGCGGGCCTCCGCTCGGCAGTGTTGGCCCCTTGACCCCCGACGCGGGCGGCTACGGACCAAGCATCTTCGCCAGCTCCGACGGGCGCTTCGTCGCCGGCCTTCTACGGCGCCTGCGGACCCCCGTCGCGGCACGCTGGGCGCATATCGTCCTGCGCCGCGCCTTGCTGTCGGAGGCTCCGGCTCCGGTCGGGATCAATGCGGGCGACTGGGTCGCCGAACGTGCTCGGACCCTGCTCGAAATGGGCGAAATCGACGGCGCCAAGGCGCTGATCGACAATCTGCCGATCGACCGGGTGACGCCGCGGCTGGTCCGCGTCGAAGGCCAGGTCCATCTCGCCGCCGCCGACCTCCCCGGGCTATGCCCGCTCGCCGACACCGGCGGCGCGGTCTCGTCCGACCCGCTGTGGAAGCTCAGCGAGGCGATGTGCGCGGCGATGGCGGGCGACGACATCACCGCGGCGAGCGGGTTCGACGGCCTGCGCGACGGCAATCAGGTCGACCCCTTCGACATCATGCTCGGCGAGCGCATCGCGACGATCAGCGGTGCCGGCGGCGGTCGCGCGGCGAATGTCGAATGGGACGCGGTCGACCGGTTGACGCCGTACCGCTTCGGGGTCGCGACCGCTGCTGGCGTCGCCGTACCGCTGCCGCTGCTGGTCAAGCTCGCCGAAGCGACCGGCGGCACGAGCTGGGGCTGGGTGCTTCGCGCGCCCGGGCAGGCCGCTGGCGTCCGCGCCGCCGCACTTCGCCCGGCGGTAGCGATCGGCATCGCATCGGTCGACGACATGGTCAGCGCGATCAGCGCGGCAAGCGCCGATCTCGACCGCAGCGCGCTCGATGCCTCCCCGGCGGGAACGCTGCGCGCGGCCTATGCCGCGCCGACGACGGTCGAACGCGTCGCCGCGATGCGGACGATCTGGGCGAGCGGGACCGACGAGCCCGACCGTTATGCCGCGCATGTCGAAACCGCTCTGGCCGCTGCCCGGCTGCCGGTCGACAACGCAGTCGCCGCCGACGCGCCCGAGTTGATCGCATCGATGTTGTCGGCGGGGATCGAGGACCATGCGGCGCGGTGGTGGCCGGTCGTGCAGGGCGGCGACGACGCTGCGAGCCGGAGCGCTTGGGCGTTGCTTGCGGTCGGGGCCAACGGCGGTATCGCGGTGTCACCCAGCCGCTTTTCCGCCTATGCCAAGGACGTCTCGCCACATCGCGCCGCGCTCCTGCTCGCAGCGCTCGACGGGCTCGGCCATGCACGCGGCAACGACTGGAGCGCCGCGCGTAGCGATGCCGGGCTGGCGGTGGCTAACAGCTGGAGCAGCGCGATCGACGCGGCGGCGGCGGCGCATCGTACAGGCGAGGTCGCGGTCCTCGCCGCAACCGGGCTGCAGGTGCGCTGGGCGGCGGTGTCGCCGGCATATTTCGCGCATATCATCGCTGCCTATGTTGCGGTCGGCTGGAACCACGAGGCGCGGATGCTCGCCGCCGAAGCCGTCACGCGGGGGTGACGGGAGCGCTGACAGACGCCCGCGCGATCGCCTTGTTTCTCGACATGTGCACCGCCGAGCGCGGGTCGGCCAAGAACACCATCCTTGCCTACCGCCGCGATCTCGACGGCGCGAGCACCCTGCTCGGCGGGCGGCTGGCGGCGGCGACCCCCGACGATCTGGCGCGGCTGGCGCACGAGTGGCGTGACCTCGCCCGCGCCTCGCTCCAGCGCAAGTCGTCGGCATTGCGCGGGTTCTTTGCCTTCCTGATCACCGAGGGACTGCGCGCCGACGATCCCGCCGCCGGGTTACCGAAGACCGCCCGCGCACGCCCGCTGCCGAAGTCGCTCGGGGCAGGCGACGTCGAGCGACTGTTCGCCGCGCTCGCCGACCGCGCGCCGACACTCGCGAACCTCCGCCTGACCGCGCTGGTCGAGTTGCTCTATGGCTCCGGCTTGCGCGCGACCGAGCTCGTCAGCCTGCCGCGCCACGCGGTCCAGCCGGGGCGGGGCTTCGCCATCCTGACCGGCAAGGGCGGCAAGGAACGCCTCGTGCCGATCGGCCAGCGCGCGCTCGCCGCGGTAGCTGCCCACGCCGCCGTGGTCGGAGCTACCGAGTGCTACCTGTTCCCCAGCGGCGCCAAGCACCTGTCGCGCGTCCGCCTGTTCCAGCTGGTCAAAGACCTCGCCGCGGACGCCGGTATTCCGCCCGATCGGATCAGCCCGCACGTCCTTCGCCACGCCTTCGCGACGCACCTGCTCGAGGGCGGGGCCGACCTGCGGACGTTGCAGACGCTGCTCGGCCACGCCGATATCGCGACGACGCAGATCTACACCCACGTCCAGAGCGCGAAGCTTGTCGAACTGGTCAACACGCGCCATCCGCTTGCCGACAAGGTCTGACCGGAGCACACTGGCAAAAATTGGGAGAGTCGCCGTGGCTACCGCCTTCAAGACCGTCGACAACGTAAAGGACCAGGTTACCCCCGAGGAGTGGGCGATCCGCGTCGACCTCGCCGCCGCCTACCGTCTTGTTGCGCATTACGGCTGGGACGACCTGATCTTCACCCATCTGTCGGCGCGCGTCCCCGGTCCCGAACACCACTTCCTGATCAACCCGTACCAGTTGATGTTCGAGGAGATCACCGCGTCGAGCCTCGTCAAGATCGACGTCGCGGGCCAGCCGGTGATGCCGACCCCGTACATCACCAACGCCGCCGGTTTCACCATCCATTCGGCGCTGCATATGGCGCGCGAGGATGCCTTCGCGGTGATGCATCTCCACACCCCGGCGGGGCAGGCGGTCGCGGCGCAGGCGGAAGGACTCATGCCACTCACGCAGACCGCGATGCTGATCCGCGACGAGGTCGCCTATCACGAGTTCGAGGGCGTCGCGCTCGACCTCGAGGAGCGTGAGCGCCTCGTCGACGACCTCGGCACCAAGAGCGCGATGATCCTGCGCAACCACGGCACGCTGGCGGTCGGCCAGACCGTCGGCCAGTGCTTCATCAAGATGTATTTCCTCGAGCGTGCCTGCGAGGCGCAGATCATGGCGCTGTCGGGCGGAGTCGCCAACCTCTACCACCCGCCGCAGGGGTCGCCCGAGAAGACCGCGGGGCAGGGCAAGAACGGTTTGGACTTTGTCGCCGACCGGCTTGCGTGGCCGGCGCTGCTGCGGAAGATGGACCGCCTCGACCCGAGTTTCCGGAACTAGGCCTTCGGCGGCGGCGGCAAGGCGGGCGGGCGTTGCGCGGCCCGCTGCGCCTCGGAAATAATGACCTCGAGCCGGATAACACGCTCGGTCAGGTTGTCATTCCGTGCGTCGAGCTTTGCGTAATCCGCCGTGAGCTGGTCGACCTTATACTGTAGCAACAGGAGGTTGCGCGTACCGCTCAGGATATTGTCGATAAAGCTCAAGCGCGCGCCCGAAACAGGTCGGCGACGCCATCGAGGTCCATCTCGGCAATCTCGCGCGTCACTCGCGCACGGATTTTGTCTTCGCGCGCCGGATCGAGCGAGTAGTCGATCCGGGCGATCGTCGCGTCGAGTTGCGCGTTCATCGTCCGCGTCGCCGATTGGAGCAGGTCGGCATAAATCTCCAACTGACCTAGCGCCTCCGGGGTCAGCTCCGATTCTTCATAAGCTTCGTACGCCGTCACCGCGCGTTTGATATATTCACCCGTGCTGATCCGCGCGGCTAAGGCATGCGACTGGAGCGCGGCCTTTTCGACCGGGTCGAACAGGACGGTGACGCGGGCAGTGGCGGCCATCGGTCGCTCCTTATCATCTACCTTATCATGATAAGCGCGCGACCTATTTCCTACAAGCTTAGTGCCGGGCCGGCACGAACGGCGCGAGCGCGAGCCACAGCCAGCCGAGGAGCATCGCCGACCCGCCGATCGGGGTGATCGCGCCGAACCAGCGCGGGGCACCGAGCGCGAGGCCGTCGAGCGTCGCGGCGAAGATCAGGCTGCCGATCAGCAACCCCCATGCCCCGCCGCGCACCGCCGCCGTGTCGCGCCAGCCGAGCAACGCGAACACCGCGATCGCGTGGGGCAGCTGGAACGCCACCCCGGTCTGGAGCCAGCCGCGCGCCTGCACGTCGGTGACGCCGTGGACCGCCGCCGCGCCGACCCCGATCGACAGGCACGCGCTCAACGCGGCGACCGAGGGCAGGTAGCGCGCGGTCAATTGCTCGCCCGCAGCAACTCGCGGCTGATCACAACGCGCATGATCTCGTTGGTGCCTTCGAGGATCTGATGGACGCGGAGGTCGCGGAACAGGCGCTCGACCGGGTAATCCATCAGATAGCCGTAGCCGCCGTGGAGCTGGAGCGCGCGATCGACCACTGCCATGCCGGTGTCGGTCGCCAGCCGCTTCGCCATCGCCGCGAAGCGCGTCTTGTCGGGGGCGTTGTCCTGCACCCGCGCAGCGGCGGCGTAGAGCAGCACCCGCGCCGCCTGCAGTTCGGTCTCCATGTCGGCGAGCTTGAACTGGGTCGCCTGGAAATCGGCGATCGCCTTGCCGAACTGCGACCGTCCCCGGGTGTAGGTGACCGCCTCATCCAACGCCCGCTGCGCCCCGCCGAGCGAGCACGCGCCGATGTTGAGCCGCCCGCCGTCGAGCCCGGTCATGGCGATGGCGAAACCCTGCCCCTCCTCGCCGACGCGGTTCGCCACCGGCACGCGCACCGCGTCGAAGTTGACCTGCGCCGTCGGTTGGCTGTGCCACCCCAGCTTGCGTTCGGGGGCACCGAAGCTGACTCCCGGCATGTCCTTGTCGATGACGAGGCACGAGATGCCCTTGGGGCCGTCGACCCCGGTGCGGACCATCGTCACATAGACGTCGTTAACCCCGCCCCCGGAGATGAACGCCTTGCTTCCCGTCACGATGTAATCGTCGCCGTCGCGGACGGCGCGGGTCCGCAGCGCGGCGGCGTCGGAGCCCGATCCCGGCTCGGTCAGGCAATAGCTGGCGATCTTGTCCATCGCCACCAGCGCAGGCAGGTAGCGCACCTTCAATTCGGTCGCGCCGAAGCTGTCGATCATCCACGACGCCATGTTGTGAATCGAGATGAACGCGCTCGTCGACGGGCAGCCGTACGCCATCGCCTCCATGATCAGCGCCGCCTCGATCCGCCCGAGGCCGATGCCGCCGCTCGCCTCCGAGACGTAGATCGCGCCGAAGCCGAGCGCCCCGGCGGCGCGGATCGTGTCGATCGGGAAGACGTGATGTTCGTCCCAATGCGCAGCGTTTGGCGTGATCTCGCTCGCGGTGAAGCGGCGCGCGACCTCTTGGATTTCGCGCTGGTCGTCGGTCAGGTCGAACTGCATGGAAAGGCTCCGTGGGGAGCGCTGCCGTAGCAGACGGTCGACCGCCCGCCAATTATCGGGCATGCCGCAGGCAATGACTTCATCCCAGATCGTCGATGCCCTCACCGCAATCCACGCGACCTCGGTCGCCGCGCTACGCGCCGCATTGGGGGCGTATCTTCGTGACGGCGTCCCGCCCGACCCGGCGGCGCGCGCGGCGGGGGCGTTTGCCTACCCTGAACTCAAGCTGCGCTACCACGGCGGCGGCGCCCCTCGGCTGATCCGCGCCTATGCCCGCGTCACCGTGCCCGGCGACTATGCGACGACGGTGACCCACCCCGAGCTGTACCGCGACTACCTCATCGAGCAGCTCGACCTGCTCACCGCCGACTTCGGGGTCGAGGTCGAGGTCGTGCGCTCGACGGTCGAAATCCCCTATCCCTATGTCCTCGACGGAGCCGACGACCTGCGCCTCGACACCGTCGCCGCGTCCGACCTTGCGCGCTTCTTCCCGACGACCGAGCTGACGCATATCGGCGACGAGCTGCCCGACGGGCTGTGGGACCTGTCGCTCAATCCGACCCGCCCGCTGGCGCTGTTCGACGCGCCGCGAACCGACTTCAGCCTCGCCCGCCTCAAGCACTACACCGGGACCCCGGCGGCCGACGTGCAGCAATATGTCCTGCTGACCAATTACCATCGCTATGTCGATGAATTCGTTCAGTGGGCGTGCCGCCAGCTGCAGGGCGACACGATCTACACGACGCTGTCGTGCAGCGGCGGCACCGTTATCGGGCGCGACGATCCCGACCCGGCGCGCGCTATCGCCGACGGCGCGTGGCGGCGACACCAGATGCCGGCGTATCACCTGACCGCGCCGGGCCGCGCGGGGATCAGCCTCGTCAACATCGGCGTCGGCCCGGCGAACGCCAAGACGATCACCGACCATCTTGCCGTGCTACGCCCCGAGGCATGGCTGATGATCGGCCATTGCGGCGGCCTGCGCCCGAGCCAGGCGATCGGCGACTATGTCCTTGCCCACGCCTATCTGCGCGACGACCATGTCCTCGACGACGTCCTGCCCCCCGAAATCCCGATCCCGCCGATCGCCGAGGTCCAGCAGGCGCTCCAGGAGGCGACGCAGGCGATCACCGGGCTGGCCGGCGAGACGGTCAAGCCGCGGCTGCGGACGGGTACGGTGGTGACGACCGACGACCGAAACTGGGAGCTGCGCTTCAGCCGCTCGGCACTGCGCTTCAACCAGTCGCGTGCGGTCGCGGTCGACATGGAGTCGGCGACGATCGCGGCGCAGGGGTATCGCTTCCGCGTGCCGTACGGGACGTTGCTGTGCGTGTCGGACAAGCCTTTGCACGGCGAGATCAAGCTGCCGGGGCAGGCTAACCGCTTCTATGAAGGCGCGATTTCAGAGCACCTCCAGATTGGGATCGCGGCGATCGACCGGTTGCGCGCGGCGGGGGATCGGTTGCATTCGCGGAAGTTGCGGGCGTTCGACGAGCCGCCGTTTAGGTGAAGCGCGGCGGAGCGCAGCGAGGCAAACGCGCCTTCGCGTTTGCCGAGTAGCGCGCCGACTCGCGCAAGCCCGGCCGGCGGGTCGGCGGACCTTCACCGCCGAACCCGTCCGACGGCGCGGCTTTGCCGCGACGCCACTGAGGTTAAGTTCAGAATAAGTTCACACAGAAGCAGTTTTTTTCGCGCTTCAGCGGCTGCGAGATATTCGGAGCCAGCGCCGCCGACTGGAAGATGCCCGGCGGACCCGCTCGCAGGTCCGCACACGCCCTGCACAGCCCCCGCGCGGTACAATTTCGACGACCGACAATGAGAAAGAACACGCAGAGTTGCCCGGTGGCGACTCGATCGGCGACAATACGCCGGGGGCAGGGGTGTAGGACAGGAGATATCGCGGTCCGCGCGCTTTGGGGTCGCGGGCAAAGCCCGCGCCTTCGTCGGACGGGTTCGGCGGCTTTGGGCCGCCGCCCCGCCGGCCGGCCCTTTCGCGAGTCCGAAGCCAGCCGGCGAACGCGAAGGGCGTTCCCCGGCTGGCTGCGGCCGCTACAGGGCGACCACCATCTTCCCCGTATTCCCCCCGGTGAAAAGCCCGAGGAATGCCGCCGGTGCCTGGTCGATTCCCTCCATCACCGTCTCCTCCCACTTGATCCGGTCGTCGGCGATCCACCCGCCCATATCGGTGACGAACTGTTCGCGCATGCTGGCGAAGTCGCTGACGATGAAGCCCTGGATCTTGAGCCGCTTGCCGACCACCATCATCATGTTGCGCGGCCCCGGCACGACCTCGGTGGCATTATACTGCGCGATCATGCCGCATTCGGCGAAGCGCGCGAACGGGTTGGCCAGTTCGATCGCGACCTCGAGATGCTCGCCGCCGACGTTGTCGAAATAGACGTCGATGCCCTTCGGGGCCGCCGACCGGACGGCATCGAGCAGGTTGCCATTCTTGTAATTGATCGCATGGTCGACGCCGACCGACCGCAGCCACTCGCATTTCTCCGCGCTCCCCGCGGTGGCGATCACCGTGCAGCCCTTGATCTTGGCGATCTGGGCGACGACCGAGCCAACCGCGCCCGCACCGCCGCTGACGAAAACCGTTTCACCTGCCTTGGGCGCGCCGATCTGCAGCAGCCCGGTATACGCCGTCAGCCCCGGCATGCCGAGGACTCCGAGGAAAGCGCTGGGGCTGATCCCCGACAGCGGCGGCAGTTTCTCGAACATTCCCGGCATGGCGGCGAAGACCGATGGGTCGACGACGAATTCCTCGCGCCAGCCGAGCATCGACGTCACCATATCGCCGACCGCGTAGCCGTTGGCCTGGCTTTCGACGACTTCGCCGATCGCGTGGCCCTGGAGCGGCTGGCCGATCTGGAACGGCGGGACGTAGCTCGGGCGGTCGTACATCCGTCCGCGCATGTACGGATCGACCGACATGAAGCGGTTGCGAACGCGAATTTGCCCGGCGGTCGGCGCGGCCAGATCGACGGTGGCGACCTCGAAGTTATCGGCGACGGGCATCCCCTCGGGACGGCTCATCAAGCGGATCTCACGGCTTTTCGTCATGCTGGAACTCCCCAATGCGTGCTTGGTTGACGTATCGGGCAACCGGGCTGTGCCGTCGAGTCCGCTTGCCCTTAAATCTGGAAGGGAATTTCGCCGAGCGCGTCTGGGATAAACACCGTTCCGGGGCGGAACAGCTTGTCGACGCCCGACAGCTGGTCGCCGCTGCACAATTGCTCCTCGAGCCGCTCGGCGTCGCGGCGGCGGAACTCGGCCTCGATCGCGACGATCGTCTCGGGATCGGTGTCGAGCAGCGCCAGCGCCTCGCTGCCGAGCGCGATCGAGCCGTCGAACACCTCGCGCACCGCCGCGTCGACATTCGCCCGGGTCAGCGCGAGCAGGTGGATCCGGTCGAAGGCGCGGGCGAGGATCTTGAGGTGCGGGAACGCGGCGCGGATCGGTTCGAGCGTCGCCTCGGGCGGCCACGCCCCGTCGTTCGCCAGCACGAGGAGCTGCGCGCCCTCGGCCCCGGCGGCGCGGAGGACGTCGATGCGGCGCCCGTCGCCGAAATAGACGCGGTTGCCGAACAGGTTGCTGACGTCGATCAGCTCGGGGTCCATGTCGATGGCGATGACCTCGACCCCGCGCGCGAGCAGCATCTGCGCGACGCCCTGCCCGAAACGCCCGGCGCCGACGAGCATGACCCGCGCGTCGGCATCGCGGTGGACGACCTTGTCGGGGCCGTCGAGGTCGGTCCGCTTGGGCGCTGCTCGGTTGAACACCGCGGCGAACTTTGCGGCGAACGGGGTCGCCACCATCGACACCGTCACCACCGCGCCGAACAGGTTCGCCGCGGTGGCATCGATCAGCAGCCCGCGCTGCGCCTGCGCGAACAGGACGAAGCCGAACTCGCCGCCCTGCGCGAGGAGCAGCCCCATCTGCAGCGCGCGAATCCAGCCGGTGCCGAACAGCCGCGCCAGCCCGCCGATGACGACGGTCTTGGTCGCCATCAGCGCCGCGACGAGGAGCACGACCGTCACCGGATTGTCGCGCAGCACGGTCAGGTCGAGCGTCATCCCGACCGAGACGAAGAACAGCCCGAGCAGCAGTCCGCGGAACGGCTCGATGTCGGCCTCCAGCGCGTGGCGGTACGGCGACTCGCTGAGCATGACCCCGGCGACGAACGCGCCGAGCGCCATCGACAGGCCGAGACACTGCATCAGCAGCGCAGACCCCAGTACGGTAAACAGCGCCGCGGCGGCGAACGCCTCGCGCGCGCCCAACCGCCCGATCAGCTTGAACAGCGGGTTCATCAGGTAGCGCCCGGCGAGCACCAGCCCGGCGAGCGCGGCGACGGTCAGCGCGGCGGTCTGCCAGCCCGGCCGCGCGGTCGGGTCGGGCAGCCGCGACAGCGCGCCGACGACGGTCAGCAGCGGGACGATCGCGATGTCCTGGAACAGCAGGATGGCGAAGATGCGTTCGCCGAACGGGGTGTCGGTCAGCTTGCGCTCGGCGAGCAGCTGCATGACCAGCGCGGTCGACGACAGGCCGAGCGGCAGCCCGACGACGAGCGCCGCCTGCCACGACAGCCCGGTGACCCCGAGCAAGACGCCGGTCAGCGCCAGCCCGCACAGCGTCACCTGGAGCAAGCCGAGCCCGAAGATGTCGCGCCGCAACGACCACAGCCGCGACGGCTTGAGTTCGAGCCCGATGACGAACAGCAGCAGGACGATGCCGTATTCGGCGATTTGGCCGATACCGTCGGTATCGGTGACGAGGCCGAGCAGCCCGGGGCCGATCAGGACGCCGGCGGCGAGATAGCCGAGGACCGCGCCGAGCTTGAGCTTGGCGAACAGGGGGACGAGGATGACGACCGCAGCGAGATAGGCGACCGCGTCGCGGAGCGCGGTCGTGTCGTGCGTCACGCCGGTGCCAGCGTCGCGGGGTTGATGACTGCAGCCTCATCGGCTGCCTGCGCCGCCGCCTGGAAGGCGAGGAGGATCGAGCCGTGGCGCGCCTTGTGCGGCCGCGCCGGGGCGAACAGCTCGAGCCCCGGCCAGTCGCCCGGCGTCTCCGCCTCACCCTTGAGGTACGCCGCAAGCGCATCGCGCGCGGCGGCGATCTCGGCGCGGCTCCGCCCGGCGATGTGCGTGCCGAGCAGCGCAGCCGACGCCTGCCCCAATGCGCACGCCCGCACCTCCTGCCCGAAGCGGACGACGCGACCCGTGTCGTCGAGGTCGAGGTCGACGGTCACCCGGCTGCCGCAGATCGGCGACACCCGGACGACGCTTGCTTGGGGACCGTCGAGGCGAACGGCATGCGGGATCGACGCGGCGAGGCGCAGGATTTGCGTGTTGTAGAGGGTCTCGGTCATACCCGGCAACATAGGGGCACGCACTCGAATACGCTATCGCGGAGCGCGGTCATTCGGGCACCAGCCGCGACGCCGGCCGGGGCGGAACTTCGCAGTCTTCGCACGTCGTCGCAGGAGAAACGCCTTGCGCGCCGGGCGTCATGCGGCGGCCGCCCGGCGCGCGCTGGCGCTTCAACATGAACATCAACAGCCGGTTGTCGTGACTGACTCGGGTGCCGACCGTCACGCCGCGATAGATGACGGGGTTCGCCTGGCCGTTGAGAACACGGTCGATCGCGGTTTCGGCGAGCCGCGTGCGGCCGGCGTCGAGCGCCGCATCCCATGCGAGCGCAAACTCGCCCGCGCTCGCGTGGCGGCGGAGGAGATAGACGCTGCGCGGCGACAGGCCGAGGCGAGCACACGCCTCGGTGACGCTGTGGCCCGTCGACAGGTCGAGGACGAAGCTCGCCTGACGCGCCGCCGACCAGCCGCCGAAGCGGGAGCGAGGGGTAGCGGGAAGGAAGCCGGGATCGTCCATCATCGAGTCTATGGCGAAACGAAGCGGTGTAGGACAATGGTTTTACGCGTGGGGCTGGGGGCCGGGCGCGCGGCGGTCGCTCACGCCCGCCGCCACGTCGTGCCGCCGGCGCTGTCCTCAAGGATTATCCCCTGCTCTACAAGGTCGTCGCGGATGCGGTCGGATTCGGCGAAGTCCTTGCGGGCGCGGGCGGCGGTGCGCGCGGCGACGAGGTCGTCGATGTTCGTAGCCGCCGTAGCCTCCGGGGTTGCCGGAGCAAGTTCGTCGACGCGCCCGGTAATGGGCTCGATCAATCCCATCAGCGCCATTGCCGCGCGCATCCCGCCGACATCGTCGAGGCGCGACAGGCGCGCGATGGCCGCCACCACGGCAGGTGTGTTGAGGTCGTCGGCCAGCGCCGCGATCACGCGCTCGGGCACTTCGCTCGCGGCAACGTCCGAGCGTCGCAGGAAGCCCTGCCAGCGGTCGAGCGTCGCCTTGCTTTGCGTCAGCAGGTCCTCCGTCCACGCCAGCGGCTGCCGGTAATGCGCACTCAGCAGCGCGAGCCGCAGCACCTCGCCGCTCCACCCCTGCTCCAGCAGCGCATCGACCGTGACCACATTTCCCAGCGACTTCGACATCTTCGTGTCGCCCATGCTGAGGAAGCCGTTGTGCATCCACACCCTCGCCAGCGGCGCGCCGTCGTGGGCGCAGCTCGATTGGGCGAGTTCGTTCTCGTGGTGGGGGAAGATCAGGTCCAATCCGCCGCCGTGGATGTCGATCGTGTGCCCAAGATGCGCCGCGATCATCGCCGAGCATTCGATGTGCCACCCCGGGCGCCCGCGGCCCCACGGCGACTCCCAGCCGGGCTGGTCGTCGGTCGAAGGTTTCCACAGCACAAAGTCGGCGGGGTTGCGCTTGTATGGCGCGATCTCGACGCGGGCACCGGCGATCATCTCGTCCAATGGGCGGCGCGACAGCCTGCCGTAGTCACCCGGCGCGGCGACATCGAACAGCACGTGCTCCTCGGCGGCGTAGGCGGCACCGCGGTCGATCAGCCCGCCGATCATCGCGATCATCTGCGGGATATGGTCGGTCGCGTGCGGTGCGATGTTCGGCGGCTGGACCCCGAGCGCGCCCATGTCGGCGAGGTAGTGCGCCTCGTATCGGCCGGTGATGACCTTGGGGTCGACCCCCTCCGCAACGGCCGCCGCCATGATCTTGTCGTCGATGTCGGTGATGTTGCGCGCGTAGACGACGCTTTCCGCGCCGTAAGTGTGGCGGAGCAGGCGCTGCAGCACGTCGAACACCACCGCCGGACGGGCGTTGCCGATGTGCGCGCGCCCGTAGACCGTCGGCCCGCAGACATACATCGTTACGCGCTTCGGGTCGGCGGGTTCGAAGTCGACCTTCGCCCGGCGCATCGTGTCGTAGAGGCGGATCGCACTCACAGCGGGGTCTTGCTGCCGCTGTCGAGCAGGCGGTCGAGCGCGCCGCGATCGCTCTTGTCGTAGCCGCCGGGAGCGGCGCGTTCGCGGGGGGAGTGTTTCGCACTGCGATCGTGACCGGCATTGCTGTCGGGCTCATCGACCGGTGCCGCCGCGGTCGGGTGGCGGCGCTTCTCGACGAAATCGACCATCGCCTTCGACGTCACTTCGAGCAGCGGCGCGGTCCGCGACGCGGTCAGCCACATCGGGCGTGGCGCCCCCGCCTCCATCGTGTCGTAGCCGAACTGGACGATGAGGAACAGGATCGACGCCCCGATCAGCCCCTTGAACGCGCCGAAGCCGAGGCCCAGCACGCGGTCGACCGGGCCGACCACCGACGAACGCGTCCGGTCGCCGAGCTCGCCCGCGATCATCCGAAAGACGATGAAGGTGGTCAGGAAGATCGACGCGAAGGCGAGGATCGCCGCCCCCGAATCGGTGCCGGTGATGTGAAGCGCGACGGTCTTGCCGACCGGGTACAGGAAGCGCACCGCCATGATCGCCGCGACCCACGCCAGCAGTGACAGTACTTCGGTGACGAACCCGCGCGCGAGGCCGGCGACGCCGCCAAGGAGGATGAGCAGGAGGACGACAATGTCGAGGGCGGTGAGGTTGGCCATGATGCGGGGGGCTTAGCGGGTTTGGCGAACGGGCAAAACCCGCTTGATCCTCCCCCGCGCTTACGGGGGAGGGGGACCGCGCCGTTTCAGGCGTGGTGGAGGGGCGGCGGGACAGACTCAAGGTGTAAGTTCGTTGCACCGCCCCTCCACCATGCAAGGGCATGGTCCCCCTCGAAGACGGGGAGGATCAGTTTGCCTTCACCCCCAAGTGATCGACCAGCCCCGCCAGCGTCTTGAACTTCGCGGTCCGCATCCCGCCGCTCGCGTCTGTACTCCCTGGCACCAGCGCCGCCGCGAACCCGAGCTTGGCCGCTTCCTTGAGCCGCAGTCCGGCGTGGCCGACGCCGCGGACCTCGCCCGACAGCGCGATCTCGCCGAAGACGACGGTGTCGTGGCCGACCGGGGTCTCGGTCAGCGCCGAGACGAGCGCGGCGGCAACGGCGAGGTCGGCGGCGGGGTCGTTGATCCGCAGGCCGCCGGCGACGTTGAGATAGACCTCGCAGTTCGAGAAGCTCAACCCGCAGCGCGCTTCGAGGACCGCGAGGATCATCGCCAGCCGCGCGGTGTCCCAGCCAACGACGGCGCGGCGCGGGGTCGCCCCCGACGGCAGGCGGACGACGAGTGCCTGGATCTCGACGAGGACCGGGCGCGTGCCCTCCAATGCCGGGAACACCACCGCGCCGCTGACGGCATGCTCGCGGTCGGTGAGGAACAGGCTCGACGGGTTGGCGACCTCCTCGAGGCCATCGGCTCCCATTGCGAAAACACCGATCTCGTCGGTGCCGCCGAAGCGGTTCTTGACCGCGCGGAGGATGCGGTACTGGTGACTGCGCTCGCCTTCGAAATACAGCACCGTGTCGACCATGTGTTCGAGGACGCGCGGCCCGGCGATCTGGCCGTCCTTGGTGACGTGGCCGACGAGGACGAGCGCGGCTCCCGATGTCTTGGCATAGCGGATCAGCTCGTGCGCGGCGGCGCGGACCTGACTGACGGTGCCCGGCGCACCTTCGAGCGTGTCCGAATGCATCGTCTGGATCGAATCGATGACGACGAGCCCCGGCGTCGTGCCTTGTCCGAGCGTCGTCAAAATGTCGCGCACCGACGTCGCCGCGGCGAGTGCGACGGGGGCCTTGGCGAGGCCCAGCCGCCGCGCGCGCAGGCGGACCTGGTCGGCGGCTTCCTCTCCCGAAATATAGGCGACGCGGGTCCCGTCGAGCGCCATCCGCCCGGCGGCCTGAAGGAGCAAAGTCGACTTGCCGATGCCGGGATCGCCGCCGATCAGCACTGCCGACCCGGCGACGAGCCCGCCGCCGAGCGCGCGGTCGAGCTCGGCGATCCCGGTCGAGGTCCGCGGCGGAATCGCGACGTCGTCGTCGAGCCCCGTCAGCCCGATGCCGCGCCCGCCGCTGCTCAGGCTGTGCTTGGCGCTGAACGCGGTGACGACAGGGGCCGCTTCCTGCTGGATGGTGTTCCACTCGTTGCAGTCGCCGCACTGCCCCGCCCAGCGCGGACTCGTCGTCCCGCACGACTGGCAGACATAGCGGACGGCGGCGCGGGCCATTGGCTCTCCGGTGAACGAAGCGGGAACATAGGCGTAGTCCACGACGTGGGCAAGGGCCTCTGCCGGTTGAACAGCCTGGTAATGATCGGGCTGGTCAGCGGCGGCACCAGCGCGAGACGCGGGGTGACCATCGCGCAGCCGAACGCGAGCGGTCGCGGGTCTTGTCGGGCATGTCGGCCCCCCGGCTATGAAACTATTCGGGGTGGCGGGCGAATGATAGCGTAGATGGGCTCGAGGGAGCGTGACGATGCGCGAGAAGGAATTGCGGCTCGCGCTCGTCTGCTACGGCGGGGTCAGCCTGGCGATCTACATGCACGGGATCACCAAGGAGGTGTGGAAGCTGCTTCGCGCGTCGGCGGCGCGGACCCACGGCGAGGTGCCGTCGGGCGATACCGAGATCGTCTATGCCGCCCTGCTCGACGAGCTCGAGCCGCATCTCAACCTGCGTGTCCTCGTCGATATCGTGGCGGGGGCATCGGCCGGGGGGATCAACGGCATCCTGCTCGCCCATGCGATCGCCGGCGGGCACGACATGGAGCCGTTGCGCGACCTGTGGCTGGCGGGGGCCGACGTCGACCGGCTGCTCGATCCGCAGGCGGTCGCGCACGGTCGCATGAGCAAGTGGTGGGCGACGCCGCTCGTCTGGTACGCCCGGTCGAAGGGCTATGGCATGGCCGACGACGTCGTCGATCCCGCCGCGCGGGTCGAGGTTCGCGCCAAGCTGTCCCGCTTCATGCGCTCGCGCTGGTTCCGCCCGCCGTTCTCAGGCGTCGGCTTTACCGCGATGCTCTACGACGCGCTCAAGGCGATGGAGGTCCACGCCCCCGCGCCGCCGCTGATCCCGGAGGGGCTGCCGCTCGACCTGTTCGTCACCGTCACCGACTTCCACGGCCGTCCCGAGGCGCTGGCGCTGCATTCGCCGCCGCAGATCATCGAGACCGAGCACCGGCTGGTGATCGACTTCCACAGCAGCGGCGAGCACGCTGGACCTCGGACGATCGGCGACCCCGCCGAACTCGCCTTCGCCGCGCGCGCGACCGCGTCGTTCCCGGGGGCGTTTCCGCCGGCGCAGGTCGGCGAGATCGACGCGGTATTGGTCGAGCGCAACGCCGCGTGGCCGGGGCGGACGGCGTTCCTCAAGCGCATCTTCCCGCGCCGCGCCGCGCTCGGGCAAGTCTACGAGCAGGCGTCGCTGATCGACGGCAGCGTTCTCAACAACCGCCCGTTCGGTCCGGCGATCGAGGCGCTGCGTCACCGCCCGGCGCACCGCGAGGTCGACCGCCGCTTCGTCTATATCGACCCCAAGCCCGGCGCCCACGGCGGCAAGAGCGCGGCGGGGGAGCCGCCGGGGTTCTTCACGACGATCCTCCGCGCGCTCGCCGACATTCCGCGCGAGCAGCCGATCCGCGACAACCTCGAGGCGATCGCGGCGCTGTCGGTGCGCGTCCGGCGGCTGCGGCAGGTCGTCGACGGCATGGCGCCGCAGGTCGACGCGGCGATCGAGGGGGCGATCGGCGCGCGCTTCTTCTTCCTGCCGTTGTCGGCGGCGCGGCTGTCGGACTGGCGGTCGCGGGCGCAGACGGTCGCGGCGCAGCGCGCGGGCTATGCCTATTCGGCGTATGGCCAGTTGAAGCTCGCGCAGGTCGTCGACGGCATCGCCGCGCGGATCGCCGCGCTCGGCGGGTCGGGCCCGGGCGTCGTCGCCTATGTCGCCAACCAGGCGCTCGTCGTCGAGGATGCCGCCGAGCGCGATGGCGCCGGCTCGGCCTTCGTCGGCTTCCTGCGGCGCTTCGACCTCGACTTCCGCATCCGGCGGCTGCGCTTCCTGCTGCGGCGGCTCAATCGGCTGGCGGTGGCGCAGATCGACCTTGCCGACCGCCGCGCGATCGAGGCGCTCAAGGCGTCGCTCTATGCTTTGCTCGCGCCGTATCTCGACCGGCGGCGCGACGAATTCTACGGCGATGACGTCCGCGCGGGGGTGGCAGGCGAACCGGGCGCGGCGATGGCGGCGTTCGAGGCGGCGCTCGACCTTCGCGCGCTCGACACCGCGACCGACGCGCGGCTGGTCGAGCTGTTCGCGATGGACCTGACAAGGGAGGTGCGCCGGGCGCTCCTCCGCGCCTATCTCGGCTTCCCGTTCTATGACATCGCGATGCTGCCCTTGCTCCAGGGCGACGGCCTCGACGAGTTCGACGAGATCAAGGTCGACCGCATTGCCCCCGAGGACGCGACGACGATCCGCGGCGGCGGCTATGCGGCGACGCTCAAGGGAACGCAGTTCAACTCGTTCGGCGCCTTCTTCAGCCGCGCCTACCGCGAGAACGATTACCTCTGGGGCCGCCTCCACGCCGCCGACCGGCTGATCGACATCGTCGTCTCGACGATCGACGGGGCGATCGACCCGGAGCGGATCGCATCGCTCAAGAAAAAGGCGTTCGACGCGATACTCGACGCCGAACGCCCGTTCCTGACCGCGATCCCCGACCTGTTCGCGACACTGCGCCGCGAAATCGACGCCGCTTAAGCGGTGACGGCCGCCGACCGGCGCGAACGCATTCCGGCGCCGACGAAGCCGAAGCCGCCGATCATCATTGCCCAGGCGGCGGGTTCAGGAACCGAGCCGATGGCGACGCTTGCCCCGGGGGTCGATTCGACGCGATAGCCATGAAGGTTCGACCCGGCCAAATCGGCATAGCCATATTGCGTGCCGCGACCGTTATCGAAGCGGAAGCCGAGGATGCTTTCGGCACCTGAATACTGGATCGTCGTCGGGGTCGCGAACGACGAGAAGCCGATGAAGGTGGTCGGGCCGATATCGCCGCCGCGGTTGGCGAAAAAGACCGAAGGCATCGGCGACGAGTAGAAGGGGAAGCCGAGGCTGGTGACCTCGAGGCCGCCACCGGTCGCGACCGCAGCCGGGCTAAACGAAAAAGCACTCTTGTCGATCGTGCTGAGCGTCAGGTTGTTCATGCCACCGACGTCGATCGTGAACGGCGTGTTGTAATAGCTCGCGTTGACGATCGTCGTGACGACCTTGGCGTTCGCCGTCGCCGCGGCGCCGATCGCCAATAGTCCAAGGCTGCCCGTTATCCAGAATCGCATGCTCGTCTCCATCGACCTCATGGTCCCCCCGTGCGGATACGGGGCGGATGGGCAAGCGGACGCAGGATTGGTTAACGCGAGATGCATTTTGCGACGAGCCGACGCAGGCGGGATTGTTCGATAGGAGGGCCCCCGCCTTCAGTCCGGGGCAAACTGAACGACAGCGGGCAGATACAAAACGGCGCGGCGAATAATCGCCGCGCCGTTGCTTAGTGCCTTGAGGAGCGAAAGCGTTACTGCGCCTTGATCGCGCCCGATGACATGCCGTTGACCATGTCGAGGTGCTTCTGGACGACGGGGACGATCATGCCCGCAGTGTCCTTGAGGTGCGGCTTGTCGCCCGACATCGCATACTGCTTCTGAAACGCGAGCGTCTCGCGATGCGCCTGGATCTGCTGCTTCTTGTACAGCGTGTCGCGTGCCTTGCCCGACGTCCGCTTCAGGCTGTCGATCATCGACGCCTGCTTCGGGGTCATCTTCGGCGTCATCGGCGGCAGTCCGTCGGCCGATGCCGCTGCCATGACGTCGGTGGTCGACTTGCCGTGATCGGCGATCATCATCTGGGCAAAGCTCGAAACCTGCGGATCGGTGCTGTCGCTTTCGAGCTTGGCCGATTCGATTTCGAACATGTCGGACGCGCCGGCCTTCATGACGTAGGTCTTGGCGGGGAGCGGAATTGCCGACGCGGCGACCGGGGCGAATGCGACGGCAGCGGCGGCGAGCAGGCTGAATGTCTTCATCGGAGACCTACTGTTAGGGTTGCCGCGGCCAATGCCCGATAGGTTGCGAGGTTCCCGGCGGGTTGCGCGCCGGGGGACCCCATGCTAACGCCCCGCTCGCCTAGCGCCGGGGGTCCACCTGCGGTTCCGCGTGGGGCGATTCCGGGGCAAATCTGCTCTTTGGCTTCCTGTTTGGGCGAGTTTCGTGGAAACATCGGGCGGCATCGTTGCTGGACTATCGGGGCGTTATGCCACAGCGTTGTTCGATCTCGCGCGCGACGCGAAGGCGATCGACGCGGTTGCAGCGAGCCTGGCGTCGGTTACGGCGGGCCTCGCCGAATCGGCTGACTTGCGCACCCTGACGACGAGCCCGATGATCGACCGTGTCACCGCGACGCGGACGATCGAGGCGGTGGCGAAGGCGATGCAGCTCGACTCGCTGACGGCGAAGTTCCTTGGCGTCCTCGCGCACAACCGGCGCCTCGCGGCGCTGCCCGCAATCATCCGCGACTTCTCCAAGCTGACCGCCAGCCAGCGCGGCGAGATCACCGCCGAAGTCACCAGCGCACACCCGCTCGACGCCGACCAGCAGGTCCAGCTCAAGGCCAAGCTTCGCGCCGGGCTCGGCGCCGATGCCGCCCTCATTCTCAACGTCGACCCTGAAATCCTTGGCGGGCTGATCGTCCGCGTCGGGTCGCGGATGGTCGACAGCTCGATCCGCACGAAATTGAACACGCTCGCCACGGCGATGAAAGGCTGACGATGGACATCCGCGCCGCAGAAATCTCGAAAGTCATCCGCGACCAGATCGCGTCGTTCGGCACCGAAGCCCAGGTCAGCGAAGTCGGCCAGGTGCTGTCGGTCGGCGACGGCATTGCCCGCGTCTTCGGGCTCGACAACGTGCAGGCGGGCGAGATGGTCGAGTTCCCCGGCGGCGTCCAAGGCATGGCCCTGAACCTCGAAGCCGATAACGTCGGCATCGTCATCTTCGGCTCGGACTCGGGCATCAAGGAAGGCGACACCGTCAAGCGCACCGGCACGATCGTCGACGTGCCGATCGGCAAGGGCCTGCTCGGGCGCGTCGTCGACGGTCTCGGCAATCCGATCGATGGCAAGGGTCCGATCGAAAACGTCACGCGCAGCCGCGTCGAGGTCAAGGCCCCCGGCATCATCCCGCGCAAGTCGGTCAACGAGCCGATGCAGACCGGCCTCAAGGCGCTCGACGCGCTCGTCCCGGTCGGCCGCGGCCAGCGCGAGCTGATCATCGGCGACCGCCAGACCGGCAAGACCGCGGTCGCGATGGACTGCTTCATCAACCAGAAGGCGACCAACGCCGCCGCCGGTGACGACGACAGCAAGAAGCTGTTCTGCATCTACGTCGCGATCGGCCAGAAGCGTTCGACCGTCGCCCAGATCGTCCGCGCGCTCGAGGAAAACGGCGCGATGGAATATACCATCGTCGTCGCCGCGACCGCGTCGGAGCCCGCTCCGCTCCAGTTCCTCGCGCCGTACACCGGCTGCACGATGGGCGAGTATTTCCGCGACAACGGTATGCACGCGGTCATCGTCTACGACGACCTGTCGAAGCAGGCGGTCGCGTATCGCCAGATGTCGCTGCTGCTGCGCCGTCCTCCCGGCCGCGAAGCTTATCCCGGCGACGTCTTCTATCTTCACAGCCGCCTGCTCGAGCGCGCCGCGAAGATGTCAGACGCGCACGGCAACGGCTCGCTGACGGCATTGCCGATCATCGAGACGCAGGCGGGCGATGTCTCGGCGTACATCCCGACCAATGTCATCTCGATCACCGACGGCCAGATATTCCTCGAGACCGAGCTGTTCTTCCAGGGCATCCGCCCGGCGATCAACGTCGGTCTTTCGGTCAGCCGCGTCGGTTCGGCCGCACAGACCAAGGCGATGAAGAAGGTCGCCGGGTCGATCAAGCTCGAGCTCGCCCAGTATCGCGAGATGGCGGCGTTCTCGCAGTTCGGCTCCGACCTCGACGCCTCGACGCAGAAGCTGCTCAACCGCGGTGCCCGCCTGACCGAACTGCTCAAGCAGGGCCAGTACAAGCCGATGCCGTTCGAGGAGCAGGTCGTTTCGATCTTCGCCGGGGTCAACGGCTTCCTCGACAAGGTCCCGACCAAGGACGTGACGCGCTACGAAGCCGGATTGCTGGCGGAGGCGCGGACCAACCACGCCGACCTTCTCACCGCGATCCGCACGTCGAAGGACATCTCGGACGATACGAAGAAGGCATTGAACGCGATGTTGACCGAATTCGGGCGGACGTTCGCGTAAGCGGACGGCTGGGGAAAGCTAGATGGCATCGCTCAAAGCGCTCAAGCTGCGGATCACGTCGATCAAGTCGACGCAGAAGATCACCAAGGCGATGAAGATGGTCGCCGCGGCGAAGCTGCGCCGGTCGCAGGAAGCCGCCGAGGCCGCGCGCCCGTATTCGGAGCGGATGGCGGCGGTCATGGCGTCGCTCGGCAGCCGCATCACCGTCGGGCCTGAGTCGCCGAAGCTGCTCGCTGGGACGGGCAACGACCAGACCTATCTGCTCGTCGTCGTCACCTCGGAGCGCGGGCTTGCGGGCGGGTTCAACACCAACATTGTCCGTATGGCGCGCAAGCGGGCCGACGAGCTGCTGGCGCAGGGCAAGATGGTCAAGCTGCTCCTCGCCGGGCGCAAGGGCCGCGCCGTCTTCGTCCGCACCCATCGCGACATGATCCTCGACACGCTCGACCTTGTCCACGGCAAGGCGCAGAAGTTCGCCGACGCGCAGGCGATCGCGCAGCAGGTCATCGACCGCTTCAACCACGGCGAATTCGACATCGCCGAACTGTTCTTTTCGCGCTTTCGCTCGGCGCTGGTGCAGGAGCCGACGACGGTCCAGCTGATCCCCGCGGCGCTTCCGGTCGCCAAGTCCGCCGAACCCGCTGTCCCTGCGGGCGGCCCGCCTCCCGCGGCGATCGAGTACGAGCCCGACGAGGAGGCGATCCTCGCCGACCTGCTGCCGCGCAACCTCGGCGTCCAGATCTTCCGCGCGATGCTCGAGAACCAAGCGAGCTTCTTCGGCGCGCAGATGACCGCGATGGACAATGCCACGCGCAACGCCGGCGACATCATCACCCGCCTGACGATCGTCTACAACCGCACCCGCCAGGCGGCGATCACGACCGAGCTGATCGAGATCATCGCCGGAGCCGAATCGCTGTGATCGCGCGGATCGTCCTTAGCGTCGCGGCGCTGGCGATCGTCGCGGCTGCACCGGTCGGGCCGAGCGCGACCGAGCTCACTGCGTTGCGGACCGCGAAGGGCGAAAAGTGCCCCCCGATGCGCAACCTGTCGTGCGCCGTCCTCGGCGATCCGAGCGAGTTGAAGTGCTCGTACCAGCAGCGCTTCACCCGCGCCAAGTGGACGACGACGACGACGCTCGTCGGCAAGAACGGCACCGGCTGGGAATGGCTCGACGGCGGCCCGCGCTGCTCGTCGCTGCCGCAGCATTAGGATCGAAACGATGGCCTACACGACCACGGCAACGACCAAGGGCGGGCGCGACGGCCGCGCCGTCCTCGACGGCGGCGCGCTGGCGCTGGCGATGGCCCCGCCGAAGGAGATGGGCGGAGCCGGCGACGGCCATAACCCTGAGCAGCTGTTCGCGCTCGGCTATTCGGCGTGCTTCGGGTCGGCGATCATGCTCGTCGCGCGCAAGCACGGCGTCGACGGCCAGAAGGCGCGCGTCTCCGCAGCGGTGACGCTGGCCCAGAGCGACACCGGCTACGACCTCGCCGTCGAGCTGACGGTTTCCGTGTCCGGCGAGGACCGCGACAAGGTCGAGGCGATGGTCGCCGAAGCCCATCAGGTCTGCCCCTATTCGAAAGCGACGCGCGGAAACATCCCCGTGACGCTGACCGTCGTCTGATCGATTTCTAAGGACCACATCATGGCCACCACTCCCACCACCAACAACATCGGCCGCGTGTCGCAGGTCATCGGCGCCGTCGTCGACGTCCAGTTCGACACCGAGCTGCCCGCGATCCTGAGTGCGCTCGAAACCCGCGTCGAGGACCGCCGCCTCGTCCTCGAGGTCGCCCAGCACCTCGGCGAGAATACCGTCCGCACGATCGCGATGGACGCAACCGACGGCCTCGTCCGCGGCCAGGCGGTCACCGACACCGGCAGCCAGATCCGCGTGCCCGTCGGTCCGATGACCCTCGGGCGCATCCTTAACGTCATCGGCGAGCCGATCGACGAGCGCGGCCCGGTCAATGCCGACATCACCATGCCGATCCACGCCGAGGCGCCGCTGTTCATCGACCAGTCGACCGAAAGCGCGATCCTCGTCACCGGGATCAAGGTCATCGACCTCATCGCCCCCTACGCCAAGGGCGGCAAGATCGGCCTGTTCGGCGGCGCCGGCGTCGGCAAGACCGTGCTCATCCAGGAATTGATCAACAACATCGCCAAGGGCCACGGCGGTACGTCGGTGTTCGCCGGCGTCGGCGAGCGCACCCGCGAGGGCAACGACCTGTATCACGAGTTCCTCGAGGCAGGCGTCATCGCCAGCGACGCCGACGGCAATGCGATCAGCGCGGGGTCGAAGGTCTCGCTGTTCTACGGCCAGATGAACGAGCCCCCGGGAGCCCGCGCCCGCGTCGCGCTGTCCGGCCTGACCAACGCCGAATATTTCCGCGACGTCGAGGGGCAGGACGTTTTGTTCTTCGTCGACAACATCTTCCGCTTCACCCAGGCCGGTTCCGAAGTGTCGGCGCTGCTCGGGCGCATCCCGTCGGCGGTCGGCTACCAGCCGACGCTCGCGACCGACATGGGCCAGCTGCAGGAGCGGATCACCTCGACCAACAAGGGCTCGATCACCTCGATCCAGGCGATCTACGTTCCCGCCGACGACTTGACCGACCCGGCCCCGGCGACGTCGTTCGCCCACTTGGACGCGACGACGACGCTCAGCCGCTCGATCGCCGAGCTCGGCATCTACCCCGCCGTCGACCCGCTCGACTCAACCAGCCGCGTCCTCGAGCCGCGCACCGTCGGCGACGAGCATTACGCTGTTGCGCGCTCGGTCCAGGAAGTCCTGCAGAAGTACAAGTCGCTCCAGGACATCATCGCCATTCTCGGCATGGACGAGCTGTCGGAAGAAGATAAGCTGACCGTCGCCCGCGCCCGCAAGGTCCAGCGCTTCCTCAGCCAGCCGTTCCACGTCGCCGAGATCTTCACCGGCACCCCCGGCGTGTTCGTCGCGATCGAAGACACGATCAAGGGCTTCAAAGCGATCGTCGCTGGCGAATACGACCACCTCCCCGAAGCGGCGTTCTACCTCGTCGGCACGATTGAGGACGCGGTCAAGAAGGGCGAGCGGCTGGCGCAGGACGCGGCATAATGGCCGAAACGCTCCACTTCGAACTCGTCTCGCCCGAGAAACTCCTGCGCTCGGGTGAGGTCTTCATGGTCGTCGTTCCCGGCACCGAGGGTGACTTCGGCGTGCTGCCGGGTCACGCGCCTTTGGTCTCGACGATCCGCCCCGGGGCGATCCAGGTGTTCCCGACGAGCATGAACGACGTCCCCGAGCGGATCTTCATCGACGGCGGGTTTGCCGAGGTCGGTCCCGACGGGCTGACGATCCTCGCCGAAAGCGCGATCCCGGTCGGCGAGCTCGACATCGAGGGCACGGCGCGCGACCTCGCCGCGGCGCGCGATGCGCTGCGCACCGCGAGTGGTGAGCCCGACATCGCGGCGGCGGAACTCCGCATCGCCAAGCTCGAAGCGATGCAGGCCGTCGCGGTTAACTAAACCACTTGTATCGCTCGAAAGTCCTGACCTACGGGTTAATGGCAACTTCCGCGTGACTTTGGTATTGATTGCGTAATGACTGGCTGGACCCCCGACGAAATTCCGTGGGCGCGCTTCGAGCGCGCCGCGGTCGACGCCGACCTGCTGGCGGTAATCAAGACCGCCGCGCTGGTCGAAGCGAACGCCGCCGACTATGTCGCCTACCTCAACGGCGTCTTCGCCGGCGACACCGCGTTCATCAGCGAGATCGAGCGCTGGGGGGTCGAGGAGCAGCAACACGGCGCGATCCTCGGACGCTGGGCCGAACTCGCCGACCCGGGGTTCGACTTCGCCCGCGCGCTCGAGGACTTCCGTGCCGGCTTCCAGGTTCCGCAGGGCGTCGACCAATCGATCCGGGGATCGCGGTGCGGCGAGCTCGTTGCCCGGCAGGTCGTCGAGACCGGCACCTCGTCCTTCTACTCGGCGATCCGCGACGCCACCCCCGAACCCGTCCTGCAGGCGATAGCCCAGCATATCGCCGCCGACGAGTTCGCTCACTACCGCTTGTTCCAGATGCATTTTACCCGCTATCACGCCGCCGCGCCGGTACCGCTCCGCACCCGGCTGGTTGTTGCCGCAACGCGTTTCAGCGAGGCGGGGGACGACGAACTCGGCTGGGCATGGTTCGCCGCGAACGTCCTGCCGCACGACCGCACGGCGCAGTATCACCGCCGCTACACCCGCGAATACGGTATTCGCGCGTTGAGGCTCTACCGCCGCCGCCACGTCGACAACGGCGTGCGGATGCTGCTTCGCGCGGTCGCCCTGCGCCCGAACGGCGCGCTGTTCCGCATGGCCTCGGCGGCGATGTGGGGACTGCTCCGGCTGCGGGTCGCTACCGCCGCAGGATGACGTACCACGCGCCGCCGCCGCCGTGGCGCGGGTGGGCGGGGCGAAGCGCGGCGATATAGGGGCGAAGGTCGGACGACTGGAGCCAGTCGCGTAGCGAGGAGCGGATCACCCCGCGCGGCCGGTCGGCGTCGTCGCTGTCGCGCGCGCCCTTGCCGGTAATGACGAGCATGACCCGTGCGCCGCCGGTCGCGGCCTCGACGATCATCCGAGTCAGCAATGCATGGGCGCGGTCGCGCGAATAGCCGTGAAGGTCGACCGTCAGGTCGGGCGCGAGGCGCCCGGTCCGCATCTTGCGGTCCCAGCCGCCATCGAGCGTCGCCGCGTCGACCGCGATCCGGTTCGCCGCGGGCGTGCGCTTGGGCGGTTCGGCGCGCGGCGGCGGCTGGTCGACGATGACGCGCGGGGCGGGACCGACGATCGGGCGGACGCGCCCCGGCAGCGGCCGGATCGACGCCGCGACCTGCGCCCATAAGGCGCTCTCGTCAGGGTGCAGGCGGCGCGCCACGCACCAGCCTTTCGGCGGCAGCGCGCGGCAGGAGCAACGTTACCGTGCCGGTCGCCGACATCCCCCCGGCGATCGTCGCGGCACCGTTGTCGGCGCCCCAGAAGACGTCGATCCGGTTGGCGCCCTTGATCGCGCCGCCGGTGTCCTGCGCGACCATCAGCTGACGCATCGGCGCGGCGACGCCGGGGACGCGCGTGTCAAGCCACAGCATCGCCCCGAGGGGCACGAACGCCGGGTCGGCGGCGACGCTGAAGCGCGGTTCAAGGCCGATACCGAGCGCGCCGGGAGGGCCGAGCGTCGGGTCGCCGGTAAGGATGCGGAAGAAGATCTTCGACCGGTTCTCACGCATCAGCGCCCGACCCTCGGCGGGGTGGGCGCACATCCACGCAATGATCCCGGTCATCGTCGCTTGGCCCGGAGCGAGTGCATTGCGGTCGCGGAGCAGCTTGCCGATCGCGGTGTAGTCGCGCCCGTTCTGCCCGTCGTAGCCGATCCGCAGCTGCTCGCCGCCCGGGAGCACCAGCCGTCCCGACCCCTGGATTTCGAGGAAGAACGCCGCGTATGGGTCGGCCGCCCACGCCAGTTCGAGCCCGCGTCCGGTCAGGGCGCCGTCCTCGATCGCGGCGCGGTCGTAGTAAGGGACGAAGGTCTTTCCGGCGACGCGCCCGCGCAGCTTGCGGCCCTTAAGCGCGTCGGAGAAATTACCGAGGTCAAGCTCGACGAGATCGGGCGGGCGGCGGTACAGCGGGACGGCATAGCCGGGTCCGGCGGTCCGCGACCCTTCGAGCAACGGCTCGTAATAGCCGGTGTTGAGGCCGCGACCGTCGCCAACGCGGACCGCGGTGAAATAGCGCTCGATGTACCCCCGCGGATCGCGATCGCTAACTGCGGCGCAGGCGGCGTTCCAGTCACCCGGCTGGGTCAGCCCGCTGGCGTCGGCGCGCTTGATGAGGACCGGGCACGACCGCTTGAACGCCGCGAAGGCCTTGGCGAAGTCGGCGGTGGCGAAATCGGGAAACGGGACAGCGACCGCGCCGAGTGCACGCGCAGTGGCGGGGGCTGTCGGCTTGGCCGGCGATATCGGCGCAGCGTTCGCCGTGGGTGCAGGCGCAGGGTGTACGCCGCCGGCGCATCCGGTGAGCGCGAAACCCAAGCCGACAGCAACCGCGACCGCCCAACGCGGCGGCCGGATCATCACGGCGTCTGCTTACGCGTGAACGTCGGTGGCGATCAGCAGCCACGCCGGGTCGTAGGTGCCGACATGGCGGCTGAAGGTCCAGACGTCGTGGGTCTCGGCGTCGGCGGTCGAGCCCTCGGCGACGATATCGGCGTCGAAGCGGACGGTGACCTCGGCCATCTGCCCGATCATCTGCGCCGCGGTGATCGCCGCGGCGTCGATGCGGACGAGCTTGTTTGCCAGCGACGTGCCGCCGCGCTGTTCGATCGCGCGCTGGAAGTGCGTCGCAACCTCGTCCGAGACGAGCTTGTCCATCGCCGCCGCGTCGCCCGACCAATAGGCTTCGAGGATCATGCGGTACGCCGCCTGCGCGCCGTTGACGAACTTCTCGGGGTCGAAACTCGGGTCGGCGTCGGCAACAGCCTGCAATGCGGGGGCGAGATCGGCGGCGGTTCCGGCGGGGACGGTGATCAGACGCCGCGCGGGGGCCTCGACGCGGCTCGCGGCGACGGGAACGACCGCGGGGTTGCCGGGGCGAAAGGCATCGCCAACCGGCTTTTCACTGCCGGTCCGCTTGCCGAGGACACTGACAAGGCGCAGCCCAATGAAGCCGGCGAGCATGGCCAACAGCACGATCTCGATCCAGGTTCCGCTGTCCGACATTGGTCTTCGCCTCTGGTAACGTACCGAACCATAGCAACGCACGGCGCGCCGGTCCATCGGTGTGACATAGGTGCACGCGACCGCGGTGCAACAGCCCTGCCAACGCTTGCGTGCCCGGTTGGTGCCTGATAGCGGGTCGGTCTGGCTTTTTCCCAGATGAGAGACAAGACATGGTCGACGAGACCGACGACGGCATGGGCGCGATGAACAGCGGCAACGGTGTCGACACCGCGACGCTGACGCAGCCGCAGGTCAGCATCCTGACCCAGTATACCAAAGACATGTCGTTCGAGAACCCGAACGCGCCGGCGTCGCTCCAGATGGAGACGCAGCCGCGAATCGAAATCAACGTCAACGTCAACGCCCGCCGCGCCGGCGACGACCTGTACGAGGTCGAGCTCAAGATCGAGGCGCGCGCGTACAATAACGACCAGACCGCGTTCGTCGTCGACCTGCTGTACGGCGGGCTGTTCGCGATCCGCAACCTTCCCGAGGAGGCGCTCGAGCCGTTCCTCGTGGTCGAGGCACCGCGCATCCTGTTCCCGTTCGCCCGCCGCATCGTCGCCGACGCGACCCGCGACGGCGGCTTTCCGCCGCTGCTGCTCGAGCCGATCGACTTCGGCTCGCTGTACATGGCGCAGCAGGCGCAGCTCGCCGAGGGTGCCGGTGCACCCGCGATGGGGAATGCGTAAGCAAGGCGCGGCCAGCCGGCAGCGAAGCGAACGCCCTTGCGTTCGCTAGCAGCCGGCGGACTCGCGCCGACCCGGACGGCGGGGCGGCGGAACACTTCCGCCGAGCCCGTCCGACGGCGCGGCTTTGCCGCGACGCATTTGTTCGGACTTTCAATCGGCCATCGCGCACCCCACACGCCTGCCACGCTATGAACCTCGTCCGCGCCACCGGCACGATCGGCGGCCTCACCCTCGTCAGCCGCGTCCTCGGCTTCGCCCGCGACGTCCTGTTCGCGCGCTTCGTCGGCGCCGGCCTCGCCTCCGACTGCTTCCTCATCGCCTTTCGCCTGCCCAACCTGTTCCGCGCGCTGTTCGCCGAAGGAGCCTTCTCCGCCGCCTTCGTGCCGATGTTCAGCCGCACGCTAGGCCCCGGGCGCGGCGACGGCACCGGCGGCGACCTCGACGCCGGGCGGGTCTTTGCGGAACAGGTGTTGTCGGTCCTGCTCCCGGTCCTCGCGGTCTTCACCATCCTGATGGTCGGCCTCGCCGGGCCGGTGGTGTGGGCGATGACCGGCGGCTTCCCCGACGCCAGTCCCGAGAAGTACCGCCTCGCGGTCGAGTTCACCCGGATCACCTTTCCCTACCTGCTGCTCATCAGCCTCGTCTCGCTGCTCGGCGGCATCCTCAATTCGATCGGGCGCTTCTGGGTCAACGCCGCCGCGCCGATCCTGCTCAACCTCGCGCTGATCGCCGGGCTGACGCTGTTCCACGGCGCGACCCCGGTCGAAAGCGCGCGGGTCCAGTCGGCGGCGGTGACGGTCGCGGGCATCCTCCAGTTCGTCTGGCTGCTGTGGGCGTGCCACCGCGCCGGGATCAACCTGCGGCTGACGTGGCCCCGCCTCACCCCTCCGGTCCGCGCGCTGCTCCGGGTGATCGGCCCCGCCGCGCTCGGCTCGGGGGCGGTCCAGTTCAACCTGCTGATCTCGACCGCGCTCGCCGCGCGCTTCCTCGGCGAGGGCGCGATCAGCTATCTGTATTACGCCGATCGGCTCAACCAGCTCCCGCTCGGGTTGATCGGCATCGGCATCGGCACCGTCCTGCTGCCGACGCTGTCGCGTCAGCTCGCCGGTGGCCTCGAAGCGCAGGCGATGCATACGCAGAACCGCGCGATCGAGTTGGTGCTGTTGCTGACCCTGCCCGCCGCCGCGGCGCTCGTCGTCAGCGCCGGGCCGATCATCCACACCCTGCTCGAACACGGGCGCTTCAATGCCACCGACTCGGTCGCCACCGCCGGGGCGCTCGCGACTTTCTCGCTCGGGCTCCCGGCGTATGTCCTGATCAAGGTCCTGACCCCGGGGTTCTACGCGCGGTCGGACACCAAGACGCCGGTGCGGATCGCGGTCACGTCGATGCTGGTCAACCTCGTCGGCAACGTCGCGCTGATCTGGCCGCTCGGGATCCTCGGGATAGCGCTGTCGACCGCGCTGGCGGCGTGGGTCAACGCCGGGCTGCTGTACCTCACCCTCCACCGCCGCCGCCATTTCAGCGTCGACCACCGCCTGCGCAAGAACGCGTGGCGCCTCGTCGCCGCGAGCGGCGTCATGGCGGCGGTGCTGCTCGTCGCCGACCGCCTCGTTGCGCCGTGGATGACCGGGAGCCTCATCGAACGGGGGGTTGCGCTGGCGTTGCTGATCGTGGGCGGAGCGGTTGCGTATGTCGCGGCGGCGTATTTGCTCCGCGCCTTCTCGGTTGCGGATCTCAAGAGCCAGCTGCGTCGGCGTTAGCTTTGCGAAGGCTCGGCAGCCACCAGTCTTGATTGTCATCCCGGCGAAGGCCGGGACCCAAGGTCACAGGCAGTGATCATGGGTCCCGGCCTTCGCCGGGATGACACCGAGAGTTGGAGTCGAGCGCGACCCGCCCGCCCCACCACAATCACACCCCCCTTCGCGCAAAGGAAGCGAGCAGGTAGAAGGCGCGCGTCACCCTCGCGAAGGCCCCAAATGAACCGCGTCTTTTCCGGCATCCAGCCGACCGGCAACCTCCACCTCGGCAACTACCTCGGCGCGTTGCGCAACTGGGTGGCGATGCAGGACGGCACCGGCGGGCACCCGGCGTACGAGTGCATCTATTCGATCGTCGACCTCCACGCGATCACGATGCCGCACGACGCCGGCGGGCTGGCCAACGCGACGCGGTCGATGGCGGCGGGCATCCTTGCCGCCGGGGTCGACCCGGCGCGGACGATCCTGTTCGCCCAGAGCGCGGTCGCGGTCCACGCCGAGCTCGCCTGGGTACTGATGAGCATCGCCCGCACCGGCTGGCTCGATCGCATGATCCAGTTCAAGGAAAAGCGCGGCAAGGACGCCGAGGGGCCGAGCGTCGGGCTGTACGTCTACCCTGTCCTCCAAGCCGCCGACATCCTCGGCTACCGCGCGAGCCACGTTCCCGTCGGCGACGACCAGAAGCAGCACCTCGAACTCGCCCGCGACATCGCGATCAAATTCAACGCAACCTACGGCGAGGGACTGCTCGTGCCGCCGCTGCCGGTGATCGGCGGCGCGGAGGGAGTCGGCGTCGCGCGCATAATGTCCTTGCGCGACGGCACTGCCAAGATGTCGAAGTCAGACCCGTCCGACGCCAGCCGGATCGACCTGACCGACACCGCCGAGGCGATCGTCGCCAAGATCAAGCGCGCCAAGTCCGACGCCGACGTCCTCCCCGACACCGCCGCCGGGCTCGCCGACCGTCCCGAGGCGCGCAACCTCGTCGGCATCTACGCGGCGCTGGCGGGGACGAGCGTCGACGCGGTGCTGGCCGAGTTCGGCGGCAAGGGCTTCGGCGCATTCAAGCCTGCGCTGGCGGACCTCACGGTGGCGAAGCTCGCGCCGATCAATGCCGAGTATGTCCGCCTGATTGCCGACCCGGGGCATTTGGACGCGGTGCTGCGCGACGGGGCGGCACGGGCGCGGGCGATCGCGGAGCCGGTGCTGGCGCAAGTGTATGAAGCGGTAGGATTTTTGCGGTAGAGGCGAGAGCATTGTCACAGTTTGAGCTGCTTCGTAACTAAGCATGCTCAACTACAGACCACACTTACCGGACCGGCATCCCCGCGGGGATGATGTCCGATTGTAGGGACTGAAGCGGCTAGCTTCGATTTTTGATCGCGCGCTTCCCGCATCCCCTAGCCCCTGCACAATTCTTTGATCCGCTTGGCAAACCCTCACCGCGCCCCCACTTGCGAGGGACGGGAACCCCGGGCAACGTATCTGGGTTCACTGCTTGTTCACCGGTCGCGGATTACGAACGGTTCATCATTCGTCTCGAGGGTAGCCCCATGCGTTTCACCGCTCCTTTGCGCTTTGCCACTCTGTCACCGCTGATTGCGCTGACCCTTGTCGGGGCCTGCGCCGAGCCGTTCGAGGCGCGGGTCGCGCGTTTCCAGCAGCTTCCGGCGCCGTCGGGCCAGACTTTCACCATCCAGTCGCGTGACGCGCGCAAGGCCGGCGGGCTCGAGTTCGCAACCTATGCCAATCTCGTCACCCAGCGCCTTGAGGCAGTCGGCTACCGTCCCGCCGCCGACCCGCGCGCAGCGACGCTGGTCGTCAACTTCGACTACGCCGTCGGCATGCCGCGCGAGCGCATCGAGTCGACCCCGGGCTTCGGCTACGGTTACGGCGGCTTCGGCCCGTACGGTGGCTTCGGCTACGGCGGCTTCGGTCGTCGCGGCTATGGCGGCTTCGGTTACGGTGGCGGTTTCGGCGGCTTCGGTTATGGCGGCTTCGGCGGTTATGGCGGCTTCGGTGGCTACGGCTACGGCCCCGAGGTCTACTCGGTGACCCAGTACAACAGCTACGTCGACATGCGGATCAACCGCGTCGCCGACAACGTCAGCGTCTTTGAGGGCCGCGCCGAGACCGTCGCGACGACGAACGACCTGACCAAGCTGGTGCCGAACCTGATCGCCGCGATGTTCACCAACTTCCCCGGCAACTCGGGGCAGACGGTCAAGGTGCGCGTCGATACGTCGAAGCACGCCGGATAATTCGCCCGGGCGACGCGCGCGATAGCGCGTCGCCTCGGCGCGGAAAGCGTGTGGTCGACGTGCGGACGGTGTGCGACCGGGCCGGTCAGGCCTCGCCGCGCATCATCTTGCGATAACCGTCGGCGATGACCTGGTGGCAATGCAGTGCCAGTGCCTTGCGATCGGCGAAGTCGGTGACCCGCACTGCGGGGAAAAAACGTAGCTCCGCCCGTACCTTACCGAGCGACATGAAGCTCAGCATATGCGGCGCCAGCGCGGTGTCGCCGATCCACGCGATATCGGGCAGCCGCTCGCGCGTGATCGGGATGCCGTTGAGCCGAGTATAAGCGATGGCAACCGGCTGGATGATGAAGTCCTCGCATCCCGGTCCCTCGATCGCGGCAAATAACGCCGACTTGAACGGCAGTACCGTGACCCCGTCGCTATTGGTCCCTTCGGGGAACAGAATGACGTTCTCCCCCGCCGCGAGGCGCTCGACAATGGCATTTCGTGCGGCAGCGGTCTTTTGGCGGCGATCACGCTCGACATAGACTGTCCGGCTCAGCGTCGACAGCCAGCCAACCGGGCCGTAGCCGGCAACCTCCGACTTCGCCACGAAGGCCGCAAGGATATTGCTTCCCATCACAGGAATATCAGCCCAGCTTAGATGGTTAGCCACATAAAGCACCCCGTCGCGCCGCTCTTGCCGCCCATGTACGACGACATTGATCCCTAGTGAGTGGGCCAAAGCGCGATGGAACAGCCACGGCACTCGCGGGCGGTTCTTGGGCGAAATCCGCCGCATAGCCAGTTCGAACGGCACCAGCGCCGCCGCCGCCGCGCCGATCCCGGCAAACGCCCGCGTCCGCCCAAAGCCACGCCCACGCACCGGACGAACCCGTGGCGCGCCCGCAGCGAGGGTTTTCACGTCGGCTTGGCGACCGGCACGCCGTAGAGTTCCATACGGTGATCGACGAGCCGAAAACCGAGTCGCTCGGCGATTTTGCGCTGGAGCTCTTCGAGCTCGGCGTCATGGAATTCAATGACCTGGCCGCTCTCGATGTCGATCAGATGGTCGTGATGCTCTTCGCCCGCCGCCTCGTAGCGCGAGCGGCCGTTGCGGAAATCATGGCGCTCGAGGATGCCGTATTCCTCGAACAACCGGACCGTGCGGTACACCGTCGCGATCGAAATGCCCGGATCGATCGCCGCCGACCGGCGATGGAGTTCCTCGACATCGGGGTGGTCGACCGCGTCCGACACAACGCGCGCGATCGTCCGGCGCTGCTCTGTGATCCGCAGACCCTTTGCCGCGCACAACGCCTCGATATCGATCCTGCCGCTCATCGGGTCACGTCCTGTTGCCGCCGCACCCTAGAAACCCCGGGGCGCAGCGGCAAGCCGTGCTCAGCGCGCGCGCGCGACGTTGCGCTTGGTGCCGAGGCCGATCTTCTTCGCGAGCGTCCGGCGCTGCGCGGCATAATCGGGGGCGACCATGGGATAATCGGCAGGCAGCGACCACTTGGCGCGGTAGGTGTCGGGGGTCATGCCGTAGCGCGTCATCAGGTGGCGCTTGAGCATTTTCAATTTCTTACCGTCTTCGAGGCAGACGATGTGGTCGGGCTTGACCGACGCGCGGATCGACACGGCGGGCTCGAGCTTGGGGGTTTCGACCGGCTCAGGCCCCCCGAGGCCCGCGAGTGACGCATAGACGCTGCTGATCGCGGTAGCGAGATCCGAAACCGCAACAGTGTTGTTGGCGACATGCGACGAGATGATATCGGCGGTCAGCGAAAGCAGTTCGGCGTGCGCCGCGCGGGGGTCGGTCATGGGTAAGCCCTTAACACTTTGTGGAGGATGATTATTGCGCCATATGAGGGCGATGCAAGTTTTTAACAAGCCGATCGATCGTTACAAGAGAGTTAATTTATTCGGCTAAATCGCAACGCAAGGTGATGGCATCATATTTCACGTCGCCGGGGCCGCGATAATAGTCACGCCGCCGCCCTATCGCGACAAATCCACCACGCCGATACAGTCCGAGCGCAGGATTATTGTCTTCGCGAACTTCGAGGAATAGCGCGTCGGCGCCGCGGATTTGGGCATCGCGTCGCGCTGCGCTCAATAACTCGCGACCGTAACCTTTGCCGCGGGCCGCAGGCGGAACGCCGATCAACAATAGTTCGGCTTCGGGTCCGACACGGCGGCACAGCGTGAAGCCGACCGGCTCGCCGTCGGCCTCGGCAAGGCGTGCCCAGGCAATGCCGGTGGCGAACGAGCCGAGGACCTGCGGCGCCGACCACGCCTCGCCGTAGCGCGGATCAAATGCGGCGATCATCACCGCCATGACCGGCGCGATGTCGCGGCCGTCGGCAAGGCGCAGCGTCGCGGTCATGGCGCGATCGCGTCCGGGGCGCGGAGGTAAAGCGGCACCGGGGGCAGCGACCACATGGCGCGCGGCAGGTAGCGCAGGGTCGCAGCGCGGGGCGGGGCAGGGTCGAGGGAGGTCGCTCCCGGGATGAGGGTCGCGCCGGGTCCGGCGCACGTAGTCCTCAGCGGCAGGGTCATCGTCTCCGGAGTGCCAGCCGCGGCTTCGCTCCGTCCGGAAAAATCGCGATTGAAGGCCTGCCAATAGACTTGCCCGCGCCCCGCATCGGCCACCGCGGTAACTTCTGCCTGCAACGGGTGGGCGGCAAACGCGGCAGCCGCGATCAGGGCGAGCGAGCCGACCCCGGTAACCGGCACGCCCCACGCCAGCCCGAGCGCACGGGCGGCAGCGATACCGATCCGCAGGCCGGTGAAACTGCCGGGGCCGATGTCGACAATGATGCCGGCGATCCGCGCGTGATCGCCGCCGACGACGGCGGCGACGGCGGGCATCAGCGCCTCGGCGTGGCCGCGCCCGACCTCGCGATGCTCCTCGGCGACGATGCGGTCATCGTCGAGCAACGCCACCGAGAGCGCGAACGCAGTTTCGATGACGAGCAGCATCAGCGAATTTGTGCCGCCTCGTCGAAGCTCAGCCGCGGCGAGCGCGGGAACAGCTTGTCGGTCGTGCCGTGACCGATCGAGCAGATGAAGTTCGCCTCGACGCTGGTTCCGGCGAAGAACGTCGCGTCGACTGCCGCCTTGTCGAACCCCGACATCGGCCCGCAGTCGAGCCCGAGCGACCGTGCGGCGAGGAGTAGATACGCGCCCTGCAGGCTCGAATTGCGGAAGGCGGTCTCGTGGATCGCGTCGGGCTTACCGGCGAACCACGACCTTGCGTCGGCATGGGGAAACAGCTGTGGCAGCTTCTCGTAGAATTCCATGTCCATGCCGACGATCGCCGTCACCGGCGCGGTGCGGACCTTGTCGGCGTTGGCCGCGCTGACACACTTTGCCAGCTTCTCGCGCGCCTCGATCGAGCGGCAGAAGACGAAGCGTGCGGGCGACGAATTCGCCGCCGTCGGCCCGAGCTTCGCCAGCTCATACAGCGTATGGAGCGTTTCGTCGGAAACCGGCCTGTCGGCCCAGCTATAATATGTCCGGGCAGACCGAAACAGCGTGTCGAGCGCGGCGTCGTCGAGCATCATACCGCGCGGACTTCGACGACTTCGGGGACGTAATATTTGAGCAGCGATTCGATTCCGCCCTTGAGCGTCGCGGTCGACGACGGGCACCCCGAGCACGCCCCCTGCATCTGCAGCGAGACGATGCCGCGGTTGAAGCCGCGGTAGATGATGTCGCCGCCATCGTTCGCGACCTGCGGGCGGATGCGCGTGTCGAGCAGGTCGATGATCTGCGCGACGATGTCGGCGTCCTCGGGATCGTCGTCGATCGCCGCGGCGGCGGTCGCTTCGCCCGCCATGATCGGTGCGCCGCTGCTGAAATGGTCGACGAGGACGCCGAGCACCTGCGTCTTGAGCGACGACCAGTCGGCCGACCCCTCGGCCTTGTTGACCGAGACGAAGTCCGACCCGAAGAACACGCCATCGACGTCGCCGAGGCTGAACAGCGCAGCGGCGAGCGGCGACGCGGCGGCGTCCTCGGGCGTGGTGAAGCCGACCGTCCCCGATGGCATGACGGTCCGTCCTGGCAGGAACTTGAGCGTCTGCGGGTTGGGTGTGCGCTCGGTCTCGATGTACATGGGGAGTTCTCCGGGGATGTGCCGCATGTGGCGCGCCACGCCCGTGAGATCAAGTCAAGCAGGCGCGCAGTTACGCCAGTTCGGCGAGGCGGGCGTCATCGAGGCTGCCCGGGACGATCATGACGAGACACGGCAACGTCCCCGCGCGTTCGCCCGAGAAGAAGGCAACGAGCGGTCCTGGTGCCCCTTTCGACGCCGCGCCGAGAACGAGCGCACGGATCGACGGGTCGGCGGCGACGGTCTCGAGCACCGCCGCGGTTGGCTCGCCCTGGCGGACGATCATTCCCGGCCGTTGCCCCGACAGCGCGAACAGCTCGTCGGCGACGCCGGCAAGCAGCGCCTCGGCATTCGCCTTGGCCTCCGCCTCGATCAGCTCCTGAACCCCGCCCCACTGCATGAACTCGGTGACCGGCATCGTGTGGAGCAGGGTGACGCGAGCATTGACGTGCGCCGCGCGCAGTGCGGCGAAGCGCATCGCCACCCGGCTTTCAGGCGTATCGTCGACGACGACGAGAAATGTCCGGACGGTATCCACGGGGCCAGTCTAGGCGCTTGCCGCACCTGGACAAGCCCGCGTCGGCCGAACTTCCGCGCCCCTAATCCATCAGCTTTTTCTGCAGGTACGTCATCGTCAGCGCGGTCGTATGCGCCGCCTGCTTGAGGTCGGCCCCCGCCCCGTGGCCGCCCTCGGTGTTCTCGTAATAATAGAAGTGGTAGCCGAGCTCCTCCATCCGCGCAGCGAACTTGCGGGCATGCTGCGGGCCGACGCGGTCGTCCTTGGTCGTGGTGAAGATGAACGGCTCGGGGTACTTCACCCCGGCGCGCAGGTTCGCGTACGGCGAAGTCTTCTGCCAGAACGCCATCACCGCCGGGTCGGTGTCGACGTTGCCGTATTCGCCCTGCCACGACGCTCCGGCAGCGATCTGGCCGATGCGGATCATGTCGAGCAGCGGCACCTGGATGACGACCGCGTTCCAAAGTTCAGGGTGCTGGGTGAACTGGACCCCCATCAGCAGCCCGCCGTTCGACCCGCCCTCGATGCCGAGACGGCGCGAACTGGTGATCTTCTTCGCGATCAGGTCGCGGGCGACGCTGGCGAAGTCGTCGTAGACGATCTGCCGCTTCACCCCGAGCCCCGCCTCGTGCCACGCCGGGCCGAACTCGCCGCCGCCGCGGATGTTGGCGAGGACGTACGCGCCGCCGCGCTCGAGCCACAGCTTGCCCATCGCGCCGTTGTAGTCGGGAGTCTCGCTGACCTGGAAGCCGCCGTACGCATAGAGCAGGGTCGGGGTCGAACCGTCGTACTTCAGGTCCTTCCGGTGAACGACGAAGTAGGGGATTTTCGTCCCGTCGGTCGAAGTTGCCTCGAACTGCTCGACGACGTCGCGCGACGCATCGAACTTGGCCGGGAGCGTCTTGACCGTCGCCAGAGCGCGTGTCGTCGTGTCGGCGAGAGCGAGCGACGACGGCGTCAGGAACCCGCTCATCCGGACGAACGCGCGGTTCGAGCGGCGGTCGGCGTCGCCGAGGTCGACCGCGAGATTGTCGGGGACATCGAGCTTCGCCCGGGTCCAGCGCCCGGCCGCCGCGGGGGTGAACACCCATGCGCGCCCGCGGACGTTGTCGAGCGTGGTGACGACGAGCGTTTCGCGCGTCGCGGCGACGTCGCCCAGCGCATCACGCGGTCCCGGTGCCCAGATCAGGCTCGGCTTGAGCACATCGGGAGCGGCTTCGACCGCGGCGAGGTCGAGCTGCGCGAGCGATCCCGACGGTATTGTCGTGCCGCCTGCGGTCCACGCCTCGTCGAGCTTGACGACGACGCGCCCGGCGACGAGGTCGGCGACGCTCGCCTTCGCCGGGATCGCGAGGCGCTTGGTTCCCTTCGGCGTGACGACGAAGGTCTCGTAGTGGAAGAAGTCGATCGCGCGCTGGATGATCGTCAGCTGACGGCCCTGCCCGTCGTGCAGGACGACCGGATTGACCTCGACATCGGCCTTTGTCGCGCGATAGACCTCGACTGCAGCCGACAGCGGCTGGCCGCGCGTCAGCCGCTTGACGATGTATGGGTAGCCCGAACTGGTCAAGTCGCCCGGGGTCCACTCGCTGGCAACGAGCAGGTGGTCGGCATCCTCCCACGCGACGGCGTGTTTGGCGCGCGGCAGGTCGAAGCCGCCGGCGACGAACTTGCCGGTGTCGAGATCGAACTCGCGGACGACGACCGCGTCCTCACCGCCGTCAGACAGCGAGATCAGGCACCGCCGCTCGTCGGGCTCAAGGCAATGCGCGCCGTGCCACACCCAGCTCTTGCCCTCGGCCTTGCCGAGCGCGTCGATGTCGAGGACGGTCTTCCAGTCGGGCGTGTCGCCGCGGTAGCTGGCTAGGCTCGTCGTCCGCCAGATGCCGCGGAGATGGTCGGGGTCCTGCCAGAAATTATAGATCGCGCCGTGGGTGAAGGTCGGCAGCGGAATGCGGTCCTTGGCCCCGGCGATTTCCAGCGCCTCAGCGTAGAGTGTCTTGTAACGCGGGTCGGCTTCCAGCACCCCGGTGCTGTAGGCGTTGCGCGCGTTGACCCACGCCATCGCCCGCGGCGAGTCGACGCTTTCGAGCCACAAATAAGGGTCGGCGGCGGCGGTGGCTGTGGGAGCCGGAGCAGCTCGCGCGGCGGGCACGCCGAGGGCAGCGATCGTCGAGGCGGCGAGCAGGGTTCGGATCACGGCGTTCCTATCGGTCACGGGACGACCAACCTAGGCGACGGTGCAGGCGATCGACAATCCCTGCGGTATGTCGCCGCTCCACCGCCGCCGTCCGCCGGCTAGAAAGCCGCGCGCACGCCGCCGAAGAATGCGCGCCTTGCCCCGTACTGTGGTGCTCCGACCCCGACCCCCGATCCGTCGCGGATCGCATAGCTGCGGTCGAAGGCATTGGTGACGTCGAAGCGGATCGACAGGCCCTTGAGCGCGTCGATCGACTGGCTGACACCGAAGTTGACCTGAACGTAGGCCGGCAGCTTGCCGCCATTGGGGACGATCCCCGCCGGGTCGCCTGCCCGCAGGCCGTTGCCGTAAACGAAATCGGCCGATGGCGTCAGCTTGCCGATGCCGTCGCCGAAGGAATAGGAGCCACCACCCGATGCGCTCCAGTTCTGCGAATGGTCGGTGTAGATATAGTGGTTCTGGATGTACGCCAGCTCGGCGGGGGCGAAGAAGAACTGGCTCGATACGATGTTCTTGCCTTTCTCCTGGCCGCGCGTCGCATTGCCGTACAGCGACAGTGCGCCGCGCCGGTACGTCGCCGTCACCTCGATGCCCCAGGCATAACCCTGCGCGTAGTTGAACGGCGACAGCACGAGCGATTCGCCGAACTGGCCCTCGTCGAGCAGGTTCTTCTTGATCTTGTAATAGCCGTCGAGGCCGAGCGTCAGCCCGGGGAGGACGGTCTGGAGAACCCCGGCGTCAAAATAGTGTTCGCGCTCGGCCTTGACCTGCGACGAGACGGCGGTCTCGGGCTGCTTGGTTGTGCCGTTGAACTGCGCGACCGTCGTCATCCCGATCAGCTCCTGCGGCGGCGGGGTGAAGTTGCGGGCATAGCCAAGGTGGAAGGTGGTCGCCTTCGACGGGGCGTAGACGAGGTTGATACGCGGGCTGAGCTGGGTCTCGCTGGTATAGGCATCGACCGCGTCGAAGCGCGCCCCGGCATTGAGCGTCAGCTCGGGCGTCAGGCTCCATTCGTCCTGGAGATAGACGCCGTACAGCTGGCCGGTCTTGCCGCCCGCAACGGTGATCGGGAAAGCGGTGTCGCTGGTCTGGTTGCCCTCGCTGTCGGTCGGCAGGACGCGCGAGGTGACATTCGACCGCGTCCGCTCGTTCTGGAAGAACAGCCCGCCGCGGATCGTATGCGCCTCGGACAGCTTGTAGCTGGCGTCGGCCTGGACGCCGTAGACGAGGCTCGACAGCCGCGACTGGTCGGAGAAGCCGTTGAAGATGATGTCGCCGCCTGCGGGATCGGGCAGGAAGCTGGTCCGCGAATAGCGGACGAATGGCGCGACGAGGACGTTGAGGGCATCGGCCGAATATTGATACGAGACGACGCCGTAATGGGTAACCTCGCGCTGGTTCTGGTCGAGCTTCGACGAGTCGAAGGTCGTCTGCCGGTTGAGCTGGAAGGCACCGACCTGCCCCGGGTTGTTCGGAATCTGGAACTTGCCGATCGCCGTCCCGCCGAACGCGCTGATCCGGCTGGTGTCGGACAGGATCTGCGACAGATAGACGAAGCCGCGATACTGCTCGGTCCGGTCGTGGATCGCGCTCCGCGACCGCGTCGGGTTCTCGATGCCGAGGTCGTCGCGAAGATAGCTCGCCGAGACGAAGTAGTTGAGCCCGCCGGTCGCATCCTTGAGCGTGAAGCTTGGCTCGATGCGGCCGTTCGAGCCGCCGTAAAGGTCGACGTCGCCGTCGAGGTCGAATGTCCCCGACTGCGTTGCGATGTTGACCACCCCGGCGGTGCGGTAGCCGTATTGCGCGGGCAGGGTCCCGGTCAGCAGGTTGACCGATTGCGCGATCCGCGTGTCGATCGTCTGGCCGAAGCCGGCGATGCTTTCGGGGATGATGACGCCGTTGAGCCGGTACTGGACGTTGCCGTGCTCGTTGCGGACGTGGATTTCGTCGTCGCTGTCCTGGCTGACGCCGGGCGCCTGCTGAAGCAGCTGCGATATGCCCCGATCCTGCCCGCCGGGCTGCGCGTCGATCGTCGCGCGGTCGAAGCTATAGTCGCTCGCGCCGAGGCTGGGCAGGATCGCGTCGCGCGCTGCGTCGAGCTTGCGCGCAGTGACGACGATCTCGTCGGACGAGGCAGGCGGCTGGTCTGCGGCCGCGGCGGCGGTCGGAAAAAGACAGGTTGCCGCGAGCAGCGACGCGGTCGAACCAAAGGCAATGCGCACGAGCAACTCCGCGTAACGTTATAATATCACATCTACTCAAGCGAGCGACCGCTGCCTAGACCATTTATCGATCATCAAGGCTATCGCCATTGCTCATTCGAACCCTTGCCGTTGCCCGCTCCGCCGCGTGCGCCTATGTCCGCAGCAACAGTGAACGGGCGCTGAAGCGTCGGCATCCGGCCGGGAGAGACTTCGATGGCAACGACCACGACCGAGAATTTCATGGGCCTCGACGGCTTCGAATTCGTCGAATTTACCGGCCCCGACCCGCAGGCGCTCGCTTCCCTGTTCGAGGCGATGGGCTTCACCCATGTCGCCACGCACCGGTCGAAGGACGTCCGCCGCTATGCGCAGGGGTCGATCAACTTCCTGCTCAACATGGACACCGCCGGGCAGGCGGCCGAGTTCCGCAATGCCCATGGACCGTCGGCGAATGCGATGGCGTTCAGGGTCGGCGATGCTGCGTATGCTCTCAAGGAGGCGGTGGCGCGCGGCGCGACGCCGGTCACCGGGCCGGTCGGGCCGATGGAGCTCAACATCCCGGCGATCGAGGGCATCGGCGGGTCGAACCTCTATCTCGTCGACCACACCGGCGAGCACGAGATCTACGACGTCGACTTCAAGCCGGTCCCCGGTGCCGGGGTCGACGACCGCTCGGTCGGGCTGCACACGCTCGACCACCTCACCCACAACGTCAACCGCGGGCGGATGGCGCACTGGGCCGAGTTCTACGAACGCATCTTCGGCTTCCGCCAGATCCGCTATTTCGACATCGAGGGCCAGTCGACCGGGCTGTTTTCCAAGGCGATGACCGCCCCCGACGACAAGATCCGCATCCCGTTGAACGAGAGCCAGGACGAGCACAGCCAGATCGAGGAGTTCCTCCGCGCCTACAAGGGCGAGGGCATCCAGCACCTCGCGCTCGCCACCGACGACATCTTCGCGACGGTCGACAAGCTCCGCGCTAACGGCATCCGCTTCCAGGAGTCGCCCGACACCTATTTCGACATGATCGACAAGCGCCTCCCCGGGCACAACCATTCGGTCGAGGAGATGCGGTCGCGCAGCATCCTGATCGACGGCGCGCCCGAGACCGGCGGCGGCCTCCTCCTCCAGATCTTCACCGAGAACATGGTCGGGCCGATCTTCTTCGAGATCATCCAGCGCAAGGGTAACGACGGCTTCGGCGAGGGCAACTTCAAGGCTCTGTTCGAAAGCCTCGAGCTCGACCAGGTCCGCCGCGGGGTCATCCCGGGCAAGGTCGAGGCATGACCGACCACGTCCCCGCCGACCTCGAGGCGAAGATGCTCGCTGCCGCCCCCGACATCGAGCTGAGCTTCCGCAAGATGTTCGGCGGGATCATGGGCTATGCCTCGGAGACGGTCTTCGCCTCGCTGTCGAACGTCGGCCTCGCGCTCAAGCTGACCCCCGCCGACCGCGACCGGGCGCTGGCGCTGCCGGGCGCGGTGCCGCTGCGCTACGAACCCGATGCGCCGCCGAGCAAGTCGTATGTCGTCCTGCCGGCGCTGGTGGTCGATGACGCGGCGTCGCTCCACGACTGGATCTCGGTCAGCGTCGCGGGGCTCAAGCCGAAGGCGCGCAAGGCGTGATGCTGACCGGCTTCGGCAACCACTTCGCCACCGAGGCGGTTCCCGGCGCGCTCCCCGTCGGGCGCAACTCGCCGCAGCGCCCCGCCTTCGGCCTCTACGCCGAGCAGCTCAGCGGCACCGCCTTCACCGCGCCCCGGCATGAGAACCGGCGGTCGTGGCTCTACCGCCTGCGCCCGAGCGCCTCGCACCTGCCCTTCGTCCGCTACACCGGCGCGCCCGACTTCGCCCCCGGCACGGTCGACGACCCGCTCGCCCCGAACCGGCTGCGCTGGGACCCGCTGGCGATGCCCGACGTCGCCGTCGACCTGATCGATTCGATGACGACGATGATGGCCAATCGCGATCCCGCCAGCCTCGAGGGGGTCGCCGTCCACCTCTACCGCGCGGCGAAGGACATGGACGCCCGCGCCTTCGTCGATGCCGATGGCGAGCTGCTGTTCATTCCCCAGGCCGGGCGGCTGACGCTGCTGACCGAGCTTGGCCGGATCGACGTTTCGCCGGGGGAGATCGCGCTCGTCCCGCGCGGGGTCCGCTTCCGCGCCCTCCTCCCCGACGGCACCGCGCAGGGCTATGTCGCCGAGAACCACGGCAGCCTGTTCCGCCTCCCCGACCTCGGCCCGATCGGGGCGAACGGCCTCGCCAACCCGCGCGACTTCGAGACCCCCGAGGCATGGTTCGAGGACCGCGACGAGCCGTTCGAGCTGATCCAGAAGTCGCTCGGCAGCCTGTGGACGACGCAGCTCGACCATAGCCCGCTCGACGTCGTCGCGTGGCACGGCAACCTCGTGCCGTGGCGCTACGACCTCGCCCGCTTCAACACGATAGGCAGCGTCAGCTTCGACCATCCCGACCCGTCGATCTACACCGTCCTGACCTCGCCGTCGGGCGTCCCCGGGCGCGCCAACGCCGACTTCGTCCTGTTCCCGCCGCGCTGGCTCGTCGCCGAGGACACCTTCCGCCCGCCGTGGTTCCACCGCAACGTGATGAGCGAGTGCATGGGGCTGATCACGGGAGCCTACGACGCCAAGGCCGAGGGCTTCGCGCCGGGCGGGGTGTCGCTCCACAACCTCATGGCGGGCCACGGCCCCGACCTGTCGACGTGGCAGGCCGCCAGCGCCGCCGAACTCGCCCCGCGCAAGCTCGACGCGACGATGGCGTTCATGGTCGAAAGCTGCTGGCCATTCCGCCCGACCCGCTTCGCCCTCGACCGCGCCCAGCCCGACTATGACGCCGCCTGGGCCGGCTTTCCAAAGGCCAAACTGCCATGAAGCTTGCCTCGCTGAAGCACGGCCGCGACGGGCGGCTGGTCGTGGTGTCCGACGACCTCGCTTGGTGCGCGGCGCCGCCGCCGGCGTGGCCGACGCTCCAGTCGGCACTTGACGACTGGCACCATGCCGAGCCGGTGCTGCGCGGGGTCGCCGAAAGCCTTGCCCACGACGCCGTCCCGCACAGCCGCTTCCACGAGCGCGAGGCCGCCGCTCCGCTGCCCCGGGCGTACCAATGGGCCGACGGCTCGGCGTATGTGAACCACGTCGCGCTGGTCCGGCAGGCGCGCGGGGCGGAGATGCCCGCGACCTTCTGGACCGATCCCTTGATGTACCAGGGCGGTTCGGATCAGTTCATCGCGCCGCGCGACCCGATTCCCTTCGCCGACGATGCCTGGGGGCTCGATCTCGAGGCCGAGGTCGTCGTCGTCACCGGTGACGTGCCGCGCGGGGCGAGCCGCGACGAGGCGCTCGCGGCGATCCGCCTCGTCGGGCTGGTCAACGACGTCTCGCTCCGCGGCCTGATCGCCCCCGAGCTCGCCAAGGGCTTCGGCTTCGTCCAGTCGAAGCCGGCGAGCGCGCTGTCGCCGGTCTTCGTCACCCCCGGCGCGCTCGGCGACCGCTGGCGCGACGGCAAGCTCCACGGCGTCCTGACGGTCGACCTCGACGGGCAGGCCTTTGGGCGCGCCGACGCGGGGGAGGACATGACCTTCGACTTCGGCACGCTGATCGCGCATCTCGCCAGGACCCGGGCGATCGGCGCGGGGAGCATCATCGGCTCGGGCACCGTCAGCAACCGCGGCACCGACGGCGGACCGGGACTCCCGGTCGCGGCGGGCGGGCGCGGCTATAGCTGCATCGCCGAGGTCCGCGTCGTCGAGACGATCACCGGCGGCGCGGCGATGACGCCGTTCCTCCGGCCGGGCAATGTCGTGCGGATCGAGATGCTCGACGAGCGCCACCACTCGATCTTCGGGGCGATCGAGCAGACGGTCGTCGCGGACTGAACCCCTCGCCAGTTCGGATAAGTTGACAGAGTTGACGGAATCGAACGTTTTGTTTCGCGGTGAAGGCTCGCCGAAGTCGTGGACCGGACCGTCGATTTAGCCGACGCTTCCAGCGGATAGACACCTCGCTGCGCCGACGGGACACGGCTTAAGTTGACAGAGTTGACGAAATCTACCGTTTTTTTCGTGACCCGCGCGTCACTGCAGGTGAAGGAATTGCCGGTGAGCGCGGTCGACGGCGGTCCCGCTCGACCCGAAGACTTGCAGCGCCGTAGGATCGAGCGGAAGCGGATGACAATGAGAAAGCGCACGTCCCGCCGCCCAGTGGCGACTCGAAGCCCCTACGATACTGCCGCCGTCGGGGTGTAGGACAGCGCTTAGTGCGCCGCCGGAGCCGGCGTCGCCGCCGCGATGCCGTCGAGCGTCGCCATCGCGTCGTCGGGCAGGTCGACCGCCGCCACCGCAAGATTCTCGCGCAGATGCCCGACCGAGGACGTCCCCGGGATCAGCAGGATGTTCGGCGACCGCCGCAGCAGCCACGCCAACGCGACCTGCATCGGCGTAACCCCCAGCGTCGCCGCGACGCCGTCCATTGCGGTCGACTGGAGCGGTGAGAAACCACCAAGCGGGAAGAACGGAACGTACGCCGTCCCCGCCGCCGAAAGCTCGTCGATCAGCGCGTCGTCGTCACGGTTCGCGACGTTGTACAGGTTCTGGACGCAGACGATCTCGGCGATGCCGCGGCCTTCGGCGACCTGCGCCGCGGTGGCGTTGCTCAGGCCGAGATGCCGGATCAGGCCCTGGCTCTGGAGGTCGGCGAGGACGCTCAGCGGCTCCTCGATCGACCCTTCGGCGGGGCCGAGGTGGCTGAACATCAGCCGCAAATTGGCGACGTCGAGGACATCGACGCCAAGGTTGCGAAGGTTGTCGTGAACCGCGCTGGTGAGTTCCGCCGCCGAGAACGCCGGGGCCCACGACGCGTCGTCGCCACGCCGCGCGCCGAGCTTGGTGACGATCGTCAGCCCGTCGCGGTACGGCGACAGCGCCTCGCGGATGATCTGGTTGGTGACGTGCGGGCCGTAGAAATCGCTCGTGTCGATATGGTCGACCCCGCTCTCGACCGCCTCGCGCAGCACGGCGATCGCGGCGTCGCGGTCCTTCGGCGGCCCGAACACACCGGGACCGGCAAGCTGCATCGCGCCATAGCCGAGGCGATTGACGGTCCGCGTGCCGAGCGCGAAGGTTCCGGCCTTGGCGATGTTGATCATGCCGAGGATATAGGTCGCTCGACCCCGTCGGCAACCGGGGAGCCGCGCGTGGCATCGGCTTGCCGGGCGGCGAAGCGCGCGATCAGCCAGCTGCGGAACAGCGCGATCGCCGGGTCGGACAGGTCCTCGGGGCGCAGCTTGAGGTAATAGCCGAAGCCGTCCTCGATCACCGAATCGAACGGCATCACCAGCCGCCCGTCGGCGATCTCGGCGGCGAACATGTCGATGTCGGCGAGCGCGACGCCGTCGGCCGCCATCGCATAGCTGTTCGCCAGCAGCGCGGTATCGAAGGCGAGGCCGCGATCGACGTCGAGTGCGATCCGGCACTGGCGCGCGTAGATGCCCCACAACAGCCCGCGCGGCTCGCCGTCGAGCTTGACGTGGAGGAGCGGGTTGTCAGCGAGGAATTCGGGCAGCGACTTGCCCTCGGCGCGCGCGGCGGTGGCGGGGGCGCAGACCGGCGCGACGCGGACCATCCACAGCAGGTCGGTGACGCGGTCGTCGACGTTGGGCACGTCGAAGACGATCGCCATGTCGGTCTCGGTCGCGGGCAGCCCGGTGACGTGCGCGCTCGAGATGTCGATGCGGATGTCGGGATGCTCGGCGTGGAAGGCGCGGATCAGCGGCAGCGCGATCTGGTGGAGGAACGACGGCGGGATGTGGATGCGGATCGGGCGGCTGTGCGGGGCATTGTCCGACAGCGCGGCGATCGTCTTCTCGATCCGGTCGAACGACGTCATCACCTCGGGCAGCAGCGCCTCGCCCGCCGCGGTCAGCACCAGCCGCGGTCCCGAACGGTCGAACAATTTCCGCCCGAGCAGCTCCTCGAGGCTGATGATGTGGCGGCTGACCGCGCTCTGCGAGACGTGGAGCGCCTGCGCCCCCGCGGTAAAGCTCAGCCGCTGCCCGACCGCATCGAACGCCCGCAACGCATTCAACGGCAGCCAGCGGCGATTGACGGGAGCAGGCTTCGAAATGCAGTCCTCCAGGGTGGTGGCGTGACGTGAGGTATCAAGCGGTAACGGGGCTCCGGCGCAAGCCTAGGCCGCAGCGAGCACCGGGATCGACGCGAGTTCGTCCGCCATCGTCTCGGCGAGGATGGCGAGGTCGTGGTTCTGCTGCAGCCGCAACCACGTCTCGGGCGAGCCGCCGAACATCCGGGCGAGCCGGAGCGCCATCCGCGGAGTCACCGGCTGGCGCTCGGCGAGGACGTCGTACAGCGTCTGGCGCGAGACCTTGAGCAAGCGCGCGATCTCGACCTTGGGCTTGCCGACCGCGGGCAGCACGTCCTCGCGCAGGACTTCGCCCGGATGGGTAGGCCAAAGCCCGGCAAGCAGGGGATTGAGCATCGTCCGACCCTCCATGATCCAGTGCCGATCGTCAGTAACAGTAATCAGTGATAGTCTTCGATATCGATCGCATCGCCGCCGTCCCACGCAAAGGTGATCCGGTAGTTCGCCGATGCATCGACCGTGTAGCGCTTCGGATTGCCGTGAAGCCCGTGGAAGCGGAACCCGGCAATATTCATTCCTTCTGGCGTCGTCGCCGCGTCGAGCAGCTGCAGGATGCGGCGGACCCGGTCGAGCTTCTGCACCGGCAGCTTCGATCCGTTACCGGTTTCGGCGAACAGGCGAAGCGCCTTGCTTCGGAAGGTCCTGATCACCCTGTCTGTGTAAGGCGATGCCTGACTTGTGTCAAGCGTTGCCTTACATTCCCGGACCTGAGGGCGGATCGCTGCGGTCGGCCTCATCGACTAGCGTCGGCCCCCTCCCGATTTCGGCATATCGCCATGCGCAAATGCGATTTAAGCGCGCTCCTTTTTTGTGTCAGTCCTCGACGATGCGAGGAGATCGACGTTGGATTTGAGCACGATCGCGCGGGCGTTCGACGCGCGCGTCGCGGGTCATTCGCTGCCGCAGGGGCTGTACCTCGACGAGGCGGCGTTCGCCTTCGACCTCGATGCGATCTTCGCGCGGTCGTGGCTGTTCGCCGGGTTCGAGGCCGAGGTTCGCGGGCGCGGCGATTATCTTGCGCTGACGATCGGCGAGTGGCCGGTGCTGATCGTCCGCGGCAAGGACGGCGAATTGCGCGCGTTCCACAACAGCTGCCGCCATCGCGGGTCGCTATTGTGCAAGCCCGGGACCGGGACCGTCGCGCGGCTGACCTGCCCGTACCACCGCTGGACCTATGCCCTCGACGGGGCGCTGCTCGCCGCCGGGCGGATGGGCGATGATTTCGACAAGACCTTGTATTCGCTCGGTCCGGTCCATCTCGAGACCGTTGCCGGGGCGATGTTCATCTGCCTCGCCGCCGATCCGCCGCGCTTCGACAACCTCCGCCGCGACCTGACGCCGTTGCTCAGCCCCCACCGGCTCGACCGCGCCAAGGTCGCGTTCCAGTCGACGCTGGTCGAGAACGCCAACTGGAAACTGGTGATGGAGAACGGCCGCGAATGCTATCATTGCGCGACCGGCCACCCCGAGCTGTCGCGGACCTTTCCGGTCGGGGCGTCGGCGCATTTCGCTTTCGAGGGCGACACGACGGCGGTATTCGAGGCGCGGATGGCCGAGCTCGGGCTGCCGGTCGGCCCGGCCGAGGAGGACTGGTGGCAGGCGATCCGCTTCCCGCTCAACGCCGGCCAGCAATCGATGACGATCGACGGCCAGCTCAGCGTCCGCAAATTGATGTGCGAGGCGGGCGGCGGCGACATCGGCTCGATGCGCTGGGCGGTCGAGCCGAACAGCTTCTGCCATTCGACCGGCGACTATACCTTCGCCTTCAGCGCGATGCCCGTCGGGCCGTCCGAGACCCATGTCGTGTCGAAGTGGCTGGTTCATGAGGACGCGGTCGAGGGGGTCGACTATGACGTCGCCGCGCTCGCCGATTTGTGGACGCGGACCAACCTCCAAGACAAGGAGCTCGCCGAGAACAACGCGGCGGGGGTGCGGTCGCCGGGCTATCGGCCGGGGCCGTATTCGACGGAGGCCGAGTCGCTGACGATCCGCTTCGTCGACTGGTATTGCGCGACGGCGCAGCGGTATCTGGCGGAGGCGGCGTGAGCGACAACCGGACCTATCGCCCCGAAACGCTCGCGGTCCACGCCGGCTACGACCCGGCGACCGCGTCGAACAGCGCCAAGCCGCCGATCTATATGACGTCGACCTTCGCCTACGCCTCGGCGCAGGCGGCGAAGGATATCCACGAGGCGTATTTCGAGAACACCGGCCCCGCAGTGGGCGGCCCCGGTCACATCTACTCGCGCCTCGGCCACCCCGGGCTCGACATGGTCGAGGCGCGGCTCGCGGCATTGGACGGCGCCGAAGCCGCGGCGGTGTTCAACACCGGCATGGCGACGCACAGCGCGATCGCGCTCGCCCACCTCCGCCCCGGCGACACCATCGTCCACAGCCGCCCGATCTATGGCGGCACCGACGGGCTGTACCACCTGCTGATGCCGCAGATGGGGGTGCAGCCGTTCGCCTTCACCGACGGCTGCGACGAGGCCGACATCCGCGCCGCGGTCGATGCCGCGCGCGCCGCCGGGCCGCTCAAGCTGATCGTCATCGAGACCCCGGCGAACCCGACCGCGGCGCTGGTCGACATCGCGCTCGTCGTCAGGATCGCCGCCGAACTGACCCCGCGGCCGCTGGTGGTGATCGACAACACGCTGCTCGGCCCGATCTTCCAGCGCCCGATCGCGCTCGGCGTCGACCTGTGCATGACCTCGCTGACCAAATATTGCGGCGGGCACAGCGACCTGCTCGCGGGCGGCGTAACGGGATCGAAGGCGTTGATCGCGCCGCTGCTGCTGCTGCGGACGACGCTCGGCAGCCAGCTCGATCCGTTCACCTCGTGGCTGCTGCTGCGGTCGATGGAGACCGTCGGGCTGCGTAGCGAGCGGGCTATGACCAACGCGAGGGCGATCGCCGAATACCTCCGCGACCATCCCAAGGTGTCGAGCGTGACCTACCTCGGCTTCACCGCGCCGGGGTCGCCGCAGCGCGCGGTGTACGACCGCCAGTGCACCGCGGCGGGGTCGACCTTTGCCTTCCGGGTCCACGGCGGCGAGACGGCGGCGTTCCGCTTCCTCGACAAGCTCCGCCTGCTGCGCTTCGCGGTCAGCCTCGGCGGGTCGGAGACGTTGATCACCCATCCCGCGACGACGACGCATTATTCGGTGCCGCAGGCGTCGCGCGACAGCGTCGGGATCGATGACGCGACGCTCCGCCTATCGGTCGGGATCGAGCATGTCGACGACCTGATCGGCGACATCGCGCAGGCGCTCGACGCGGCATGACGGTCGACGTGTTCGATCTCACCGGCAAGATCGCCCCGCCCGAGGCGCGCTACGATGTCGTCGTCGTCGGCGCGGGCAGCGCGGGCACGGCGGCTGCGATCGAGGCGGCGGAGGGCGGGCGTTCGGTCCTTCTCGTCGACGAGAACCCGGTGCCGCCGGGGATGATGGGGACCGACGTCCCGCTGTTCTACGGCGGGCGGATGACCGCGGCGGCGGCGAACCCGGCGCGAATGGTCGAGGCGATCTTCGCCGCCAACCCATTGCTCGAAACCGCCTTCGATGCCGGAGTCGAGGTGCTGCTCGGGACGTGCGCGTGGGGGCTGTACCGCAACGGCCCGGCGATGCGGACGCTGCCGGGCGCAATGCTCGGCCTCGCCGACGCGGACCGCGCGTGGATGGTCGGCTATGGCGAACTGGTCCTCGCTACCGGCGCGCGCGACGTCGTCCTCGGCTTCCCCGGCTGGGACCGGCCCGGGGTGATGGGGGCGCAGGCGTTATATGCGCTGCTGACGCGATACGAGGCGCTGTCGACGCGGCGGGTGCTGATCCTCGGCTCGGACCGGCTCGCGCTCGAGACCGCTTTGCTCGCGCGCGCACACTTCATCGAGGTCGCGGGGATCGTCGAGATTGGCGACACCGTCCGCGCTCCGGCCGAGCTTGTGGCGCATGTCGTCGCCGCCGGGATCACGATCCACACCGGCACCGTCATCGCCCGCGCCGAAGGCGGTATCGACGGTGTCGAGCGCGCGGTCCTGCTCCGCGACGGCATCGAGATCGTCGTCGCAGTCGACACGATCTGCCTCGCCATCGGCACCGAACCCGCGACCGAATTGCTCGACGCGAGCGGCCCGGCCGACGCCGCGATCCGCCTCGTCGGCGACTGCGCCGGTTCCGGGTCCGACCGCGCCGCGATCGCCGCATGGTCGCGCGCGATCGGCGCAGTTGCCGCGCCGGAAACGATCGTCTGCCAGTGCGAGGAGGTCAGCCGCGCCGACCTGCTCGGGGTCCAGCCGCCGCGCTATCTTGATCGCCCGATTGCCCTCGCGGCGCGAAGCCTCGCGACGCTCGGCCATGACGGCCCGGTCGACCCCGACCAGATCAAGCGGCTGACCCGTGCGGGAATGGGCGCGTGCCAGGGGCGCCGCTGCCGGACGCAGGTCGCGTGTATCCTCAGCGAGGCGAGCGGCCTTTCCGTAAACCCAGCCACCTACCGCGCGCCGGTCCGCCCGATCCCGCTGAAATTGCTCGCCGATTGGGACGAGGTCGCGGCGATGGCGGCGGGCTGGGACGTCTGGTTCGGCATCCCGACGCAATGGACGCCTTACGCGAAGATCGGCACCGACGACGAGGCGGTCGGCGGCAACATGCATGTCTGACGTTCCCGCCGCCCTCCCCGCCAGCGCGCCTTTGCCCGCCAGTGCCACCGTCGTCGTCGTCGGCGCGGGCGTCACCGGGCTGTCGGCGGCGTGGTGGCTGGCGCGATCGGGCGTCGATGTCGTCGTCATCGACAAAGGCATCGTCGGCTGGGAGGCGTCGGGGCGCAACGGCGGCGGCGCCTCGCATTACCAGAGCCCGTTGTTCGCCGAGGAGCAGCGACTGTGGCCGCAGATGGACGAATTGCTCGGCTACCCGACCGAATACCAGCGCGAACGCATCATCATCCAGCGCGACGCCGCCTTGCTCGACCATTATCGCGCGGTCGGGCGGATGTGCAGCGCGATGGGCTACCGCGTCGACGATCTCGACTCCGCGCAGGCGCAGGCGATGGTGCCGCTGACCGATGCGACGTGCCTCGGCGGCATCCACCTCCGTTTCGGCGGGCATGCCAACCCGCAGCGGACGGTCCAGGCGTACGCGTGGGCGCTGCAGGACCTCGGCGGGCGGATCGTCCAGCATTGCGCCGCGACCGGGTTCGCCACCGCGGGCGGGCGGGTGACCGGAGTCGAAACCGCGCGCGGCACCATCGCCTGCGACGCGGTCGTCGTCGCCGCCGGGCCGCAGGCGGCGGCATTGCTCGCGCCGATCGGCATCGATTTCCCCGTCACCGCCGCGCGCGCGGAGATGATCGTCACCGAACCCGCGCCGCTGATGCCGATCGGCGGGGTCGACGGCAACGGGCTGTACGGGCGGCAGACGTTGCGCGGCAACCTCGCCTTCGGCGGCGGCCCGCACGAATGGATCGCGACGACCGGCGATGGTCCCGAAGCGCGCCCGGCATCGCCGCTGATCCGCAGCCTCGCGCGCCGCGTCGCCGAGATGTTCCCGAGGGCGGCGCACCTCAACGTCATCCGCTCGTGGGCCGGGATCGTCGAGAACACTCCCGACGGCCGCCCGATCCTCGACCGCGTCGGCAACGTCACCGTCGCGACGATGTCGGGGGTCGGCTTCGGCCTGTCGCCCGCGAGCGGCCACGCGATCCGCGACCTCGTCGTCGACGGGGAATGCTCGTTCGCCGACATCGCCAAGCTCGGGCTGGCGCGCTTCGCCGACCTCGAGCCCGACTGGCGCGAGCAGCGTGGCTGGGCGGCGCAAGCCGCCGACACCGGACTCGCGGCATGAGCCGCTATTCGGCGCTTGCCCTCCTGCGTGGCGCGCTCACCGGGCAAAAGCACTGGGACCGGGCGTGGCGAGATCCCGAGCCGAAGAAGTCGTACGACGTCATCGTCATCGGCGGCGGCGGCCACGGCCTGTCGACCGCGTACTACCTCGCCAAGGTCCACGGCATCCGCAACGTCGCGGTGCTCGAAAAGGGCTGGATCGGCGGCGGCAACACCGGGCGCAACACGACGATCGTCCGCTCGAACTACCGCCAGCCCGCGCTCCACAACTTCTTCGATTTCGCCCTCGGACTGTGGGAGGGGATGAGCGACGAATTGAACTTCAACGTCATGTTCTCGCCGCGCGGGGCGATGTTCCTCGGCCATAGCGACAGCGACATGACGAGCCTCGCCCAGCGCGGCGACGCGCTGCGCTGTTCGGGGATCGATGCCGAACTGCTGACCCGCGCGCAGGTCGAAAAGCTCGTGCCTTTGCTCGACATGTCGCCCGCCGCGCGCTTCCCGATCCACGGCGGGATGATCCAGCGGCGCGGCGGCACCGCGCGCCACGATGCGGTCGCATGGGGCTATGCCCGCGCCGCCGACGCGCTCGGGATCGACGTCATCCAGAATTGCGAGGTCACCGGGCTGGCGATCGCCGGCGGGCGCGTCGCCGGGGTCGAGACGACGCGCGGTGGCATCGGCGCGGGGCGGGTCGGCATCTGCGTCGCCGGCAACAGCGGCCCGGTCGCGGCGCTCGCCGGGATCAAGCTGCCGATCGAGGCGCAGACCCTCCAGGCGTTCGTCACCGAGCCGGTCAAGCCGATGATCGACACCGTGATCATGTCGCAGTCGCTCCACTGCTACATCAGCCAGTCGGACAAGGGCGGGATCGTCCTCGGCGGCGACCCCGACCAGTTCCCGAGCTACGCCCAGCGCGGCCTGCCGAACCGGCTCGAGAAGGCCGCGGCGGAGGCGATCGCGCTCGTCCCGGCGCTGTCGCGACTGCGGATGGTGCGGTGCTGGTCGGGGACGACCGACATGAGCTTCGACGGCTCGCCGATCATTTCCGCGCTGCCGGTCGACGGCCTCTATCTCAACGGCGGCTGGTGCTACGGCGGGTTCAAGGCGACTCCCGGATCGGGCTTCGCTTATGCCCAGTTGCTCGCGACCGGCGCGCCGCATCCGCTCGCCGCGCCGTTCGGCCTCGACCGCTTCGCGCAGGGTGCGACGGTCGACGAGGCCGGGGTCGGCCCGATGCCGCAGCTCCGCTGATGCTGCTGATCGATTGCCCTCACTGCGGACCGCGGGCGCAGAGCGAGTTCGCCTATGACCGGACGTTGGACGCGGTCGTCGCGTTGGCGATGCCGTCCGCCGAGGCGATGACGACGCTCTACGCCCGCGCCAACCCGCGCGGCTGGTCCGACGAATTGTGGCACCACCGCTTCGGCTGCCGGGCGTGGCTCGTCGTGCGGCGGCATACCGCGACGCATGCGATCGAATCCGTGACCGGATATGCGCCGTGAGCGGACCGGCGCGGATCCCCGGCGGCGCGGCGGCGACGATCGCCTTCACCTTCGACGGCGTCGCGATGTTGGCGCGGCCGGGCGACACGCTCGCGGCGGCGCTGCTGGCGAACGGCGTCGGGCTGGTCGCGCGGAGCTTCAAATACCATCGGCCGCGCGGGGTGATGACCGCCGGGGTCGAGGAGCCGAATGCGCTCGTCACGATCGGCAGCGGCGGGCGCACCGAGCCGAACACGCGGAGCACCGATGTCTTCGTGTATGACGGCCTCGTCGCGTGCAGCCAGAACCGCTGGCCGAGCCTGCAATTCGATGCGGGGGCGGTCCTCGGCCTCGCCGCCCCGCTGTTCGCGGCGGGATTCTACTACAAGACTTTCTTCGGGCCGCCGAAGCGGTGGATGCGCTACGAAGCCCTGATCCGCCGCGCCGCCGGGCTCGGCCCCGCGCCGGTCGCCGCCGACCCCGATGTGTACGAACACCGCGCCGCGTTCTGCGACGTCCTCGTCGTCGGCAGCGGCCCGGCGGGGCTCGCGGCGGCGACCGCAGCGGCGGGATCGGGGGCGCGTGTCATCCTCGTCGAGCAGGACGCAGTTATGGGCGGCACGCAGCTGAGCGACGGCGGTGACCTCGCCCCGATCGCTGCCGCGCGCGCCGCGATCGCCGCCGCCGGGGGGCGCATCCTGACGCGGACGACCGCGTCGGGGCTGTGGGACCACGGCTTCGTCACGCTCAGCCAGCGGATCGCCGAGCCGGGGCAGTCGGGGCCGTTGGCGCAGCGGCTGTGGCAGATTCGGGCGAAGCGGATCGTCCTCGCCACCGGTGCGATCGAGCGGCCGCTGACCTTCGCCGGCAACGACCGCCCCGGCGTCATGCTGGCGCGGGCGGTGCGGGCGTACATCGCGCGCTTCGGCGTCCTGCCAGGGAAGCGCGTCGTCATCGCGACGAACAACGACGACGCCTACCGCACCGCCGATGCCGTCGTCGCGGCGGGCGGCGAGGTCGTCGCGATCCTCGATTCGCGCGCCGCACCGAGCGCCGTCGCGACCGCCGCGAAGGCGCGTTTTCCGGTCTTCACCAGCGCCGTCCCGCTATCGACGCGAGGCCGGGCGGACGGCCTGACCGCAGTCGAAGCCGGTATATCGACCGAGCGGCGCAGCTTTGCCGCCGATTGCCTCGCCGTCTCGGGCGGGTTCACGCCGGTCGTCCACCTCCACAGCCAGGTCGGGGGCAAGCTCGACTGGCGCGCCGACATCCAGGCGTTCGTCCCCGGCGCGACGCTGCAAAACATCGTCACCGTCGGCAGCGCGGCGGGGGAGGTCGACGCGGTCTCCCCCGACACGGTCGCGCTCGCCGACCCCAAGTCGAGCTTCATCGACTTCCAGAACGACGTCACCGCCGCCGACGTCGATCTTGCGTGGGCCGAGGGCTATCGCTCGGTCGAGCATCTCAAGCGCTATACGACGCTCGGCATGGGCACCGACCAGGGCAAGACGAGCAACATGGCAGCGCTCGGGCGGCTGGCGGGCGCGGCCGGGGTCGCGATCCCGGCGGCGGGACTGACGACCTTCCGCCCGCCGTATACCCCGCTGATGCTCGGCGCGCTCGCGGGTCCCGACGGCGGCGGGCATGCGGCGCCGTCGCGGCGGCTGGTACTGGCGGATCGCCACGAGGCGCTCGCGCCGATCTGGCAGCCGCTCGGCCTGTGGCACCGCCCGCGCGCGTATCCGCAGGCGGCCGAAACCCTCCACGCCGCGGCGCTGCGCGAGGCGCGCGCGGTCCGCACTGCCGCCGGGATCATCGACGTCTCGACGCTGGCGAAGTTCGTCGTCACCGGCCCCGACGCGGCGGCGCTGCTCGAAATCGTCTGCGCGACCGGGGTCGCCAAGCTCAGCGTCAGGCGCGGGCGCTACACTTTCATGCTGCGCGAGGACGGCATGGTGATGGACGACGGCACCGTCTGGCGGCTCGGCGAGGCGCGCTACCTGCTGACTAGCTCGACCGGCGGGGCCGACCGGATGGAGGCGCATCTCGGCTATGCCCGCCACGTCCTTGCCCCGGACCTGCGCGTGTCGGTCGTCGCGGTGCAGGAGGCGTTCGCCGGGATCGCGCTCGCCGGACCGCACGCGGCGGCGATCCTCGAACGCCTGACCGGGACCGCCGCGCCCGCGCACATGGGGGTCGCCGACGCGGTCGTCGCCGGGGTGCCGGTGCTGATCCTCGCGGCGAGCTACAGCGGCGAGCGCGCGTTCGAACTCTACCCCGCCGGCGACGCCGCCGTCCCGGTGTGGGACGCGCTGATCGCGGCGGGCGCGGTGCCGTACGGGATCGAGGCGCTCGAATTCCTCCGCATCGAGAAGGGGCACATCGTCGGCGGCGGCGAGGTCGACGGGCGGACGACGCCGCACGACCTGCGCCTCGAACGGATGCTGCGGAAGGGCGGCGGCTTCGTTGGCGCGTCGGCGCTCGACCGCCCCGCGCTCGCTGCCCCCGACCGGCTTCAGCTCGTCGGGCTGACCTCGCCGCAGCCGATTCCCGAGGGCGCAATGCTCGTCGCGGCGAGCGGCGCGGCGGTCGAGGGCCACGTCACCGCCGGCGGCTTGCGCGTGCTCGGCGACGGCGGCGTCGCGCTGGCGCTGCTGCGTGGCGGGCGGGCGCGGAACGGCGACACGCTGCTCGCGACCTCGCCGACGCGCGGGCTCGAGGCGCGGGTGACGGTGACCGACCCGGTGTTCTACGACGCCGAGGGGGCGCGCTACCGTGGCTGATGTCGCGCTCACTTTTGCCCCCGCGGGCGATGTCGTCGCGGTCGATCTGTGGAGCAATCTCGCCCCCGATTTCGGCACTGCGCGCGCGGTGAGGGTCGAGCCGCGACGCTGGTGGCTGATCGATGCGGGCGACATCGCTGCGATCGCAGACGCTATGCGCGACGACGGCTGCCTCACCGCGATCGGCGGCGGGCTGGTCCGCGCGACCTTGACCGGGCCGGGCTGGCGCGCGCTTCTGATGGTTGCGGGAGTGTTCGACGCCGAGGACCCGCGCTTCGGCCCCGGCGACTGCGCCGCGACGGTGATCCACCATGTGCCGGTTTGGATTGTCCCCGTCGCCGCCGATTGCGCCGAGGTCTACTTCGCCGCAAGCTACGCCGGGGGGCTGATCGAACTTTGGTCGGCGGCGATTTCGAGGGGATTGGCATGACCGCAAGCATCGCACCCGCCGCACTGGCCTCCGCGGTCGAGCCAGCCCCCTTTGCCCCCGCGGCGCTGGAGCGCGCGCGCTGGTACGTCGTCGTCGTCTGCGGGCTGGTCTATGCGCTCAACATCGCCGACCGCTACGTCGTCTCGACCGTGCTCGAACCGATCCGCATCGAGTTCCACCTCAGCGACACCGGCGTCGGCTGGCTGACCGGGGTGAGCCTCGCGCTGTTCTACATCACTGTCGGCATCCCGATCTCGCGCCTCGCCGACCGCTCGAACCGGCGCAACATCGTCGCTGCGGCGATGGTCCTGTGGTCGGCGATGACCGCGATCCTCGGGCTCACCCAGAATTTCTGGCAGTTCCTCGTCGCGCGCATCGGTGTCGGCGTCGGCGAGGCGGGGGGGACGCCGCCGTCGACCTCGATCATCGCCGACTACTTCCCGCGCGAGCGCCGCGCCTTCGCGCTGACGATCTACGCGCTCGGGCTGCCGCTCGGCGCGTGGCTCGGCTCGACCGTCGCCGGGCGGATCGTCGACCATTATCACAGCTGGCGCGCGGCGTTCATCGCGCTCGGCATTCCGGGCGTGATCTTCGGCGTGCTGATCTTCCTCACCGTCCGCGAGCCGCAGCGCGGGCGCTTCGAAAGCGTCGAGCCGTCGTCCGAACCGCAGGCGCCGTTGCGCGAAACGCTGCTGTTCATGTGGCGCAGTCGTGCGGTCTGGCACATCAATGCGGCGGGCACGATCATCTGCCTGTGGGGCTGGGGGCTGATGTACTGGACCCAGACCTTCCTCCAGCGCGCCTATGGCCTGTCGACCGCTGACGCCGGGGCGCGGCTTGGCACGATCTATCTGTGGGCGGGGGTCGGGGCGACGCTCGGCACCTGCGCGGTGCTGTCGCTGCCGGCGATGCGCCCGCCGCGCCGGATCGCCTATTTCCTCGGCGGGATCGTCCTCGCGTCGACGGTGCCGTCGTTCGTCATCTACTGGACGCACTCGCTCGGGGTGGCGACGGCGATGCTGTGGCTCGTGGTGCCGGCGATCTATTTGTACGTCGGGCCGCAGATGGCGCTGCTGCTCAACTTCCTGCCGCCGAAGATGCGCGCGCAGGGAATGGCGATCAGCCTGTTGTGCGCCAATGTCGCCAATCTGATCGTTGCACCGATCGCGGTCGGGGCGATCAGCGACGGGCTCGCCGGGCGGCTTGGGAGCAACGCCGAGTCGCTGCGCTATGCGTTGCTGGCCTTGTCGCTGACCGGCTTCTGGGCGGCGTATCACTATTGGACGAGCGTCCGCACCTTCGACCGCGACGACGCGCGGATGCTGGCGGCGGCGGTCGCCACGGCGTAAGCGCACGGCATCTTTGGGGGGATAATCGATGCTCGGACTGGTCTTGCTGGCGGCGGCGGCACAAGCGACGGCGGTGCCGGCCGACTATCGCGACGGGGCAAACTGGCTGTGCCGCCCGGGCCGCGCCGACGCCTGCGCTCCCGATCCGACGCGGACGGTCGTCGCCCGTGACGGCACGATGCGCGCCGAGGCGGTCGCGCGCGATCCCGCACCGAAGGCCGACTGCTTCTACCTCTATCCGACCGCGTCGGTCGATGCGGGGCTCAACAGCGACATGGTCCCGGGCAAGGAGGAGAAGGGGCAGGCGGCGTCGCAGTTCGCCGCCTTCGCCAGCGTCTGCCGGACCTTCGCGCCGGTCTACCGCCAGGTGACCCTGACCGCGTTGCGCGCCGCGCTGGTGCCGCCGCCGGCCGGAGCGGCAGGCGGCCGCCCGGCGCTGGGCGCGGGCTTCGACCTCGCCTTCGGTGACGTCCGCGCGGCGTGGCACGATTATCTCGCGCGCGACAACCACGGGCGGCCGTTCGTCCTGATCGGGCATAGCCAGGGGTCGATCATGCTCAAGCGGCTGATGGTCGAGGAAATCGACGGCAAGCCGATCGCGGCGCGGATGGTGTCGGCGGTCCTGCCCGGCGTCACCGTCCTCGTGCCCACGGGCAAGGACGTCGGCGCTGACTTCAAGGCGATCCCGCTGTGCCGTGCAGCGACGCAGACCGGCTGTGTCGTGACATGGGCGAGCTACCGCGACGCCGAGCCGCCCTCGGCAAACGCCCTGTTCGGGCGATCGCCCGACCCGGCGCACGAGGCGGGCTGCACCAATCCGGCACGCCTCGAGGGCGGCTCGGCGCCGCTCGATGGGGTGTTCGGCTTTCCGTGGTGGGTCAAGGGCGTCGTCAAGTACAGCCCGCCCGCGACCGGCTGGTCGGTCGCCGGAACCGCGGTGCCGACACGCTTTGCCCGGATCCCGGGACTGCTGTCGGGTGAATGCGTCTCGCGCGGCGGCTTTTCGTATCTCGCGGTCCACGTCGAGCCGGGCGTCGCGCATGGCCTCGGCGACTACATCATGGACCGCGACACCGTCGGCGACGTCGCCTACCCGGACTGGGGGATGCACGTCATGGACGTGACGATCGTCCAGAACGACCTCGTCCGCTTGGTCGGCCGGCAGGTTGGAGCGTGGCGACCCGCTTCGTGATTGTCATCCCGGCGCAGGCCGGGACCCATGATCACTGACTGTCGAGATCATGGGTCCCGGCCTCCGCCGGGATGACAAGTCCTATCGGTGCACGCCGCTCCCGCGCCTCAGAACTTGACCTTGACCCGGCCGCCGATCGTGCGCGGGCGGGCATAGGTGACGCTGCTGCCCGCCTGGTAGATCTGGTAGTAGGTCGCTCGCGCGATGTTCGTGACCTTGACCCCGTTGGTCAGGTTGTTGCCGAAGATGCCGAATTCGAAATTGCCGATGTCATACGCTGCCGACAGGCTGACATTGTTCGATTCGGGGATCGTGGCGAAGGTCGAGCTCGCCCCGTTCCGCGTCAGGACGCCGTTGACGATGATCGTCGAGAAGCGGTTGAAGGTCGTGTTCTGGTTCGACTGGAACTGGTAATTGCCCTGGATGTGGAGCTCGCCGTTACCGACGTGGACGTCGTAGAACGCGCCGAAGTTGAACACGAGCTTGGGGAAATACGGCGTGTGGTCGCCGCTGAACGCGCCGACCGTCGGGATGTCGCCGTTGGCGCGCGAATCGTTGATCGACCCGCCGAGGCTCAGCGTCACCTCGGGGCTGACCTTGACCATCGATTCGAGCTCGAGGCCCTTGCTGGTGATCTTGCCCTTGTTGGCGGTGAAGAAATACGAGCAGTTGAGCAGCAGGCGGGTCTGCACGTCCTGCCAGTCGATGTAATAGGCGCTGGCGTTGAGCGTGACGCGGCCGTCGGCGAGCTTGGCCTTTTCACCGACGGTGTAGTTCCACAACTTGTCGGGGCCGAAGGTCAGCGGCGCGGCGGTATAGCCGTACGACGCGAGGTTCGCCGCGCACTGCCCGGCGACCCCGGTGGTGCCGACCGGCACCGGCTGGTTGGCGCCGCCGTAGCGGAAGCCCTTGGCTGCCTCGGCATAGATCAGCAAATCGTCGTTCGGCTTGTACGAGATGTTCGCGCGCGGGTTGACCCCGTTCGACTTGAGCGTCGCGCGCTGCGTCAGCGGGATATGGTCGATGACGCCGTAGACGCCGCCTTCGAAGAGGAAATACTTCTCCTCGAAGTTGAAATATCGCAGCCCGGCGGTCAGGTCGAGCTTCGGCGTGACGTGCCACGTGCCGTCGGCATAGACCGCGACCTGGTGCTCGTCGACGTCCTGCAGGCCCGAGAAGATGTCGTTCGAGCTGAACGCGCCGTCGACGAGCTTCGAGTCATACTTGCCGTTCGGCGTCGCGAACGGGCCGTAGAAATAATTCTCGTAGCTCAGCGTGTCGAAGCCCGGGGTCGGGATGTCCTGGATCAGGTGGCGCTTCTGGGTCTCGTAGAACACGCCCGCGGTCCACTTGACCGGCCCGTCGTTCTTCGACGCGAGGCGGCCTTCGACCATGAAGTCCTTGATCTTGTTGTTGATCGTGTATTTCTCGGCGGGGAGCGCGTTGGTGATCGCCTGGTTGTACGTCGTCGGCGCGGTGAACACCGGGAAGCTTCCCGCGCCGATCGGCAGCTTCGAGCCATAATCCTGGAAGAAATAGCCGATCTGCGGCTCGAAGCTGGCGTTGAAGCCGATATCGCGGTCGGTATAGGCGGCGGTGGTGATGAAGTCAGCGAAACCGAGGTCGTAGTCGGCGCCGAGCTGGTACAGGCGGAACTTGTCGCTCGTTCCCTCGGGGCTGTTGGTCGAGGTGGTGTACGCCGGCAGCCCGCTGAACCCGGTGTTGAGGCCGTGGGCGCGGCTCTGTTCGTAGGTGAAGCTGCCATCGACGGTCAGCCGGTCGCTCGGCGTCCACCGCGCCGCGACGCGCGCCTGCGTCGTGCGGTTGCTGTTCGCGTCCTTGCGGCTGTACGCGCCGATGTTGTCGATGAAGCCGCCGTCCTTGCCGATGTAGAAGTTACCGCGGATCGCGAGCTGTCCGGCGACGACGGGCAGGTTGACCATGCCGCGCGCGTTGTAGCTACCCTCCCCGTGCTCGGTCCCGGCGCCGTCGGCCTCGACCGAGCCGAAGAACCTGTTGAGGTCGGGCTTGGCGGTGACGAAGCGGATCGTGCCCGCCATCGACCCGGCGCCGAACAAAGTCCCCTGCGGCCCGCGCAGGATCTCGACGCGCTCGAGGTCGTAGACCTTGAGGTCGGGGGTCTGGCCCTGGACCGAGATCGGCGTGTCGTCGAGATAGACCGCGACGAGCGAGCGGTCCGACGTGTCCGACGTGCGGTAGCCGCCGGTCGACAGCCCGCGCATGTTGAACTTGTTGAACCCCGGCGCGCCCTCGGTGATCGCGAGCGACGGCGAGAATTTGGCGAGATCGACGAGGTTGCCCTGGTTCGACTTGGTGATCTGGTCGACGTTGACCACAGAAATCGGGATCGCGACCTTCTGCAGCGATTCGGCGCCCGACCGGGTCGCGGTGACGACGATGTCGGCGAGTTCGGGGTTGCCCGGTGTCTCGGCGGTGGCCGGCACGGCGACGGCGGCGGCGGCTGCAGCTGCAGCGGTTGTGGCGGCGAGCCCTGACGAGGCGAGTAGCAGCGCCAGCCGTAGAGACTGGCCCAAGATATTTGTCGAACGGCGATCGCTGAACATGAAATTCCCCCTGAATGCCGCTCCGCCCGCGAGCCCGTCACATTTGTGATCTAGGCGAGCGGTCGAGTGCGAATGCCCGGCGGCCGTTAACCCGGCTTCTTCCCGAGTGCGAACGTCCCCTCAATCGGACGAGCCGGGAAGCAAAATTATCGGATGGGGCCATGCAATATAGGCATTGGTTCGGCTCCGCTGACGCACGCCAGCGGTCCGAGCGCCTCGATCAGCGGGCCGAGCCACGCCCGGCTGCGCTGCCAGTCGTCGAGGCCGGAGCGAAAGATCGGCTGGCGAACCTGCTCCGAACTCGCCGTCCGCACGGCGCGGTCGCTCGCGTAGAAACGCAGGCAGGCCGCTTCGAACGGCAGTCCGGCGTGCGCGAGCAATTGCCGCGTCGCAACTTCGGTGTCGTCGACGAGATCTTCGTAGCGCAACGTCAGGATGCGCCTCGGCAGGACGGCCGCGAAATGATCGATCAGCGCGACATAGTGCCGGTAATAATGCCCGAGATCGGCAAGGTCGTACGAATACGCCTGCCCGCGCGCAAACAACTGCTTGAACAGCGAGAAGCACGTCGCGACCGCATCGCGCCGGACGTCTATGATCGTCGCGTTCGGCAGCGCGAGGTGGATCAGCCCGATGTGGAGCAGGTTGCCCGGGAACTTGTCGACGAAGCGCGGCCGCCCGCTGCGGCGCGGGCCGACGCGGTCGAGATAGTCGCGGCCGGCGCGGGCGAAGTCGGCTGCGGTGAGGGTCGCGAGCACGTCGGGGTAGCGGCCGCCGAGGCCGCGCGCGACGGCGGGCAGGTCGGCGAGTTCGGACAGGCCGTCGACGGCGGGATGGCTGGCGAGGATCTGCTCGACGAGGGTCGAGCCCGATCGCGGCATGCCGACGACGAAGATCGGGTCTGCCGCCGGGTCGCCCCACCCAGCGCGTTCGGCGAAGAAGTCGGCAGTGAAGGTCGCGATCGTCCGCGCGACGAAATCCTCCTGCGCGCTGCGGTCGTAGCCGGCGGTGGTGCGGCGGGCGGCATTGCCGGTAGCGTAGTGCGCGAAGCTCGCGGCGGCGTCGCGCGCGTCGTCCAGCGCCTTGCCGAGGGCGAAATGGAGGAAGGCTCGGTCCGCCTCGTCCGCCGTGGCGAGGAGCGCCGTCATCGCAGCGTGGTCGGCATCGGCGAAGCGCCACGTCTTGAGGTTGGCGAGGCTCCAATAGACTTCGGCGTAGCCCGGATCGATCGCGAGCGCGCGGCGATACGCGGCAACGGCGTCGTCGTGGCGCCCGGCGGCACGGAGCGCATGGCCGTAGCCGTGCCAGACCCTCGCGTCGGTGCCGATGATCGCGGCATATTGGTCGACCGCGGCGGTGACGTCGCCGAGCTGCATCAGGATCGCCGCGCGCAGGCTTTGGAGTGCGGTCGCTGGGCTTGCGGCGAGCGCGCTGTCGATCGCCGTTAGCGCTTCGGCGCTGCGATCAAGCTGGTGGTAAGTGAGTGCGAGCGCGAAGTGCGCGGGCGCATAGCTCGTGATCGCAAGCGCACGGGCCAGCAGCGCGGCGACCGCATCGGCGCGGCCAAGGCGCAGCCCGGCGTCGGCGATCAGGCGGACCGCGGCGATGTCGGTCAGGTGCAACCCCAGCGCGGCGAGCGGCGCCGCGTCGTCGTGATCGAGCAGCGCGGTCACCGCAGCGGTCAGTCGCGGATCGCCGATGCTCGCGGGGACGCGCCGCGACTGCACCTCCGCCGCCTCCGCCGGACGATCCACGAGCATAAGCATGTCGCCGAGCGCGTGGAGGACGAGCGACGAGTCGGGGTTGAGCCGGGCGGCGTGGTCGAGCGACACCAGCGCCGCCCCGGTCTCGCACAGCGCGGCGAGCGTCATGCCGAGTTCGAAGTGGACACCCCATAGTCTCGGCAGCGCGGCGGCCAGCGGGGCGAGGACGTCGCGCGCGGCAGCAAGGTCGCCGCTCCGCCGCAGCGCCGCGCCGAGAACGAAGCGCGGCTCGATCGCGGCGGGATCGGATGCAGTTGCGCGCCGTGCCGCGACCACCGCCGCCGGTGCATCGGAGCCGAGCAGCCGCTTGGCGTCGGCGAGGTTACTTGGTGCCACGCATCGCCGCGGTCGCCTCGCGCAACGGCGCATATTCGCCGCCGGGATTCCAGCCCGGCCAAGCCGCGCTGTTGGCGACCTCGGTCCCCAGCGCGAAGGCTACGCTCGCCTCCTGCCGCGTCCCGGCGAAGGTCCATTTCGGGTCGAACTCGTCGCTCGGCTGGTGGTAGCGCCTGGCGTTGTAGGCGGCGACGATCGGCACTCCCGCCGCAAGGCCGCCGTCGACGAGGTTGCGGCCGGCGCGGAAGGTGATCGCGGGCACGCCGCGCTTGGCGAAGGAGAACTGGTCGGAGCGGAAGTACCAGCCGGCCTCGACCGCGGGTTCGTCGTCGACGCGTAGGCCCTGCGCCGCGGCGATCCGGCGGACGTCGGCCTCGACCGGGGTGCGCCCGCCGCCGATCAGCTCGATGTCGCGCGCCGCCGGCAGGACGACGTGCGGGTCGAGGTTGATCATCAGCGCCGTCGTCGCCAGCGGATACAGCGGGTGGGCGGCGTAATAGTCGGACCCGAGCAGCCCCTTCTCCTCGGCAGTCCACGCGGCGAAGACGACGGTTCGCGCCGGTTTCGGGCCATGCGTGAAGGCGCGGGCGATCTCGAGCACCTCGGCGGTGCCGGTGGCGTTGTCGACCGCGCCGTTGCGGATCGTGTCGCCGGTCGCGTCGGGGCCGTTCATGCCGTTGGCGTCCCAGTGCGCGCCGTAGAGCACGACCTCGTTCGGCCGCGATGCGCCGGGCAGCTTGGCGACGACATTGTGGCTGACGACCGGGGTCGCGGTGATCGTGCCGGTGACCGAGACCGTGCTGCCGTCGAGGGCGAAGGCGCGGAAGGCGGGATTGCGGGAACGGGTCTTGACCCCGTCGAGCGTCAGGCCGTGGCGGCGGAGCAGGTCGACCGCGACGTCGCGCGTCAGCCACCCGCTCAGCTTGAACGCCGATACGGTCAGCGGCGCGAAGGAGAAGGCGGGCAGGGCGTCGCCGCTGCCGACCTGCGAGAACGGGTAGCTCGCCGCCGCGTCCTCGTGGATGACGAGCGCGCCGATCGCCCCCGCCTTCGCCGCCGCCTCGAGCTTGGCGCCGACGCGCCCGGCATAGACCATCCGACGGCCCTCGAAGCCGAGGTCGCGGCCGCCCTCGAAGTCGGGGTCGTTGGCGAGGACGACGGCGATCTTGCCGGTCATGTCGACCCCGGCATACGCGTCCCACCCCTTCGCCGCGTCGACGATGCCGAAGCCGGCGAAGACCAGCGGCGCGGCGGTGACCGTCGTCGTGCCGGCATTGCGCAGCGACAGCGCGGCGTCGCGGCCGAGGACGAGCGGGCGCGCAATTCCCTTCTCGTCGAGCCTCATCGTCGCGGCGGTGCGGTCGAGCCTGACCAGCGGCACGTCCTGGAACCAGCCGCCATTCTCGCCGCCGGGTTGCAGGCCGGCGGCGGCGAACTGCTTCGCCAGATAGTCGATCGTCTTCGCTTCGCCCGCCTCGCCCGGCCCGCGACCACCGAACGCGTCGGACGACAGCACGCGGACATCGGCCTTGATGTGGTCGGCGGAGATCGGCGACGCGGCGGCGAGGGCCACCATCAGTGAGAGAGCGATCATGCTGGTCCTCTAGTCGAACGGGCGGTCGAGCGACGGCGGCGGGGTTGAGAACCAGCGCGGCCCGTCGGCGGTGACGTGGAAGCAGTCCTCGAGCCGGACGCCGAATTTTCCCGGCAGATACAGTCCCGGCTCGTTCGAGAAGCACATCCCGGGGGCAAGCGGCGTCGCCTCGCCGTGGACGAGGTTGACCGGCTCGTGGCCGTCGAGGCCGATGCCGTGGCCGGTGCGGTGCGACAGGCCGGGGAGGCGGTAGCCGGGGCCGAAGCCCTGCGCGGTGTAAAAGGCGCGGACCGCGTCGTCGATGCTCCCCGCCGGAGCGCCGACCTTGGCCGCGGCAAAGGCGATCTGCTGCCCGTGGGCGACAGTGTCCCAGACGCGCCGGACGGCGTCGGGGGCGCGGCCGGGGACGAAGGTTCGCGAGACGTCGGATTGATAGCCGTCGACGGTGCAGCCGCAGTCCATCAGCACGACCTCGCCCTCGCGGACGCGCTGCGGCTTGCTCGACCCGTGCGGATACGCCGCCGCCTCGCCGAGCAGGACGAGCGAGAATTCGGGAGCACCGCCGAGGCTGACGGTGGCAGCGTCCATCAGCGCGCCGATTTCGTTCGGGGTCATCCCCTCGCGCACCCGCGGCCATGTCCAGCGGTACGCGGCGATCGTGATGTCGGTCGCCTTTTGCATCAGCGCGAGCTCGGCCGGCGTCTTGAGCATCCGGCAGCCCCGGACGACCGGGTTGGCCGAGACTAGGCGTGCTTGCGAAAGTGCCTGGGCAAGCCCGTCGCTGGCGAAGAAGCGCACCGTCTCCTCGATGCCGATTGTGCCCCGCGCTGCGCCGCGCTCGCCGATGATCTTCGCGGCGAGCGCGACCGGGCTTTCGTCCTCCTGCCAGACGCGGATCTCGGCGGGGATGCCGAGGCTTTGCCGGACCGACGGTTCCTCGAAGAACGGCGTGACGATCACCGGGTCGCCGGTGGCGAACAGCACGGCGAGGGTCAGCCGCTCGCTGCGATGCCACTTCACCCCGGTGAAATAGATCATCGATGCGCCGGGCTCGACGACGATCGCGGCGATGCCGTGCGCCGCCATCAACGCCCGCGCCGCGTCGAGGCGGGCGGCTCGCTCGGCGGGGCCGATCGGATGGATGCCGGCGGTCATCGAGGCGAGCCCCGCGGTATCGATCTCGGCAGCGGCGACGCCCGAAGGCAGCATCGCCAGCGCGCCGAGAACTGCCCCCGAGCGGAGGAGCGAACGACGGTCGAGTCCGGCTGGGATCATGCCGCGCATCATCGAGTCGCCGCGCTCGAAAGACAAGGGGCGGCGGCGGATCCCTATGCCGCGCCGAACAACCGGGCGAAAATCGTGTCGACGTGCTTGAGGTGGTAGCCAAGGTCGAACAGCGGCTCGATCTCCGCTACCGGCAGCCAGCGCGTGACGTCGGCATCGGCGACGAGCAGGTCGAGCAGCTGGAGCTTTCCATCCGCCTGCCAGACCTGCATCGCGTTGCGCTGGACGAGGCCGTACGCCTCCTCGCGGCTCGCCCCCGCCTGCGTCAGCGCGAGCAGGACGCGCTGCGAATGGATCAGCCCACCCATCTTGTTCAAATTGGCGAGCATCCGCTCGGGATAGACCAGCAGCTTGTCGATCACCCCGGTCAGGCGGACAAGCGCGAAGTCGAGCGTTACCGTCGCGTCGGGGCCGATCATCCGCTCGACGCTCGAATGGCTGATGTCGCGCTCGTGCCACAGCGCGACATTCTCGAGCGCCGGGGTGACATAGCCGCGGACCAGCCGCGCGAGGCCGGTCAAATTCTCCGACAGCACCGGGTTGCGCTTGTGCGGCATCGCGCTCGACCCCTTCTGCCCCGGCGCGAAATACTCCTCGGCCTCGAGGACCTCGGTGCGCTGGAGGTGGCGGACCTCTGTCGCGAGCCGCTCGACGCAGCCGGCGACGACGCCGAGCGTGGCGAAATACATCGCGTGGCGGTCGCGCGGGATGACCTGCGTCGAGA
>NZ_JANYGL010000020.1 GCF_025362435.1 Polymorphobacter sp. | reverse complement strand
GCCTGTTGAGTTCATGGGTCCCGGCCAGCGCCGGGATGACACTCCGGGAGGGGGCGCACCGCTGGTTAACGCATCGAAACCATAAAGCCGCGCCACTGCCGCGCCGTAAAACCCCCTGACGACGACACGGTGTATGCGTCTTGGGAGCGGCCAATCATGGTCTCGGTCATCGGGCTGGTCGTGTTGTTCGTCATGGTGTTCGGTGGTTTTGCGTTGACCGGCGGCAATATCATGGTGGTGCTCGAGGCGCTTCCGCACGAGATGCTCATCATCGCGGGTGCTGCCGCCGGTTCGACGCTGATCGCGACCGACATCGCGGGATTGAAGGCAATCGGCGGGGGCTTCGGCGCGATCATCCGCGGCCCCCGCTACAAGCGCGCCGATTATTCGGCGGCGATCTTCCTGACGACGCGGCTGATGAAGATGCTGAAAGTCGACGGCGCGGTCGCGGTCGAGCCGCATATCGAGGACCCGAAATCGTCGTCGATCTTCGCCGATTATCCGCAGTTCCTCGCCGACCCGGTGTTCCTCCATCTGCTGACAGACAGCCTGCGCCTGCTCGTGGTGTCGACCGGCGGGATCAGCCCGATGGCGGTCGAGGACATCATCGATTCCGCGATCGAGACGCATCATACCGCGGCGTCGAAACCGGTGAACTCGCTGACAACGCTGTCGGAGGCGCTGCCCGCGCTCGGCATCGTCGCGGCGGTGCTCGGCGTGGTCAAGACGATGTCGTCGATCGACAAGCCGCCGGCGATCCTCGGCGCGATGATCGGCTCGGCGCTCGTCGGCACCTTCCTCGGCGTGCTGCTGAGCTATGGCATCGTCGGGCCGTGCGCGGCGCGGCTGCGGTCGGTCCTCGACGCCGATTCCGAGATCTACCTCGTCGTTCGCCGGGTGATCGTCGCCAGCCTCAAGGGCCAGCCGCAGCCGATGGTCATCGAGGCCGCGCGCACCGCGATCCAGCCGGTCAACCAGCCGAGCTTCTCCGAGGTATTCGACGGAATGCGGGCGAAGTGACGTGAAACCCGAAGCGCACGCCCAGTTCACCGAGCCCGTTGTCCGCTACCGCAAGGTCAAGGGTCACGCCGCGGCGCACGGCGGGGCGTGGAAGATCGCCTATGCCGATTTCGTCACCGCGATGATGGCGTTCTTCATGCTGATGTGGATCATCGGCGCAACCAACGAGGACCAGCGCAAGGGCATCGCCGATTACTTCACCCCGACGGTGATCGCGTTCAAGAACTCCGGCGGGTCGAACGGCATTGGCGGCGGCCGGTCGCTGCGCACCGACGACGGCGTCGCCCCGCACGCGTCGGTTCGCGGCCAGCGCCCGACCCCGGTCCAGGGCGGTGGTGGCGGCGGCCCTCTCGAGGCGAAGGTCAACAGCCACGACAAGGCGACCAACCCCGGCAACAGCCGCGCCGCCGACGATGAGCGCTTCGCCAAGGTCGAGCGGATCATCAACGCGCGGATCGCCGGCGACCCGACGCTCAAGGGTCTAAAGGGGCAGATCCGCTTCGTCCGAACCCACGACGGCCTTCGCATCGACCTCGTCGAGCGCGCCGATTTCAGCATGTTCGCCAGCGGCACGAGCGTCCTGACAGCAGCGGCGGCGGCGATGGTGCGGACCGTGGCGGCGGCGCTCGCGGGGGTGCCGAACAGCCTGACGGTGCGCGGGCACACCGACGCGGTCGCCTATGCGCGCGGCGGGGTCAACAACTGGACGCTGTCGTCGGCGCGCGCCGATGCAACGCGACGCGCGCTCGCCAGCGCTGGCACGGCAGACCGCCGCTTTCGCCGGATCGAGGGGGTGGCCGCGACCGACCCGTACAACCCGAAGGACGCCAACGATCCGCGCAACCGGCGGATCAGCGTGACGCTGATGTACAAGGACGGCGGCGCCCCGATCTAGCTCGACGCTTTCTAGCTCCCCTCCCCTTCAGGGGAGGGGCTGGGGGTGGGGAGTGTGCCGCACGCTCGGTATTCAGATCGAAGGACCGCCCCACCCCCGACCCCTCCCCTAAAGGGGGGGGAGGATTATTCCCGCGCGATGAGCCCCGCCGCGAACAGCCCCTGCTGGCGGGCGAGCTCGTCGGCGAGCGGCTTGTACACTGTGCGCGGCTCGCCGTTGCCGAACGCCTCGATCATGCCGTTGGGGCAGCGGCGGTCGTCGTCCCAGCCGAGGTGGCTGAGCACCGGGTAGAGGCATATCCCCTCGACGGGGACCCCCGCGGTCATCGCCGCCGCGACCTCGTCGGCGACATGGTGGAGCCACGGCGCGCGGCCGGTGCCCTCGGTCCCGGTCTCGGCGATGAACAGCGGGCGGTCGATGTGCGCGTGCGCCAGCGCGATCAGCTCCCGCAGCGGGCGATTGTCGCGGTCGCCGAGGTAGACCGTCCGGCCGTGATCGATCCACTGGTTGTTGTAATAGCAATTGAGCCCGACGAGATCGAGATATTGCGGCCCGCCGCCGAGTTCGGGCGCGCGCTTGCCCGAGAGGAAGTCGACCGCCTCGAACTGCGCGTCCATATACTCCGACGCGGCGCGGACGTGTTCGGGCGACGGCGACTGCGGCAGGATGTTGATCAGCGGCTCGGCGACGGCGAAGCGCGCGCGGCTGTCGACATCGCGGATTGCCTCGATCGCGGCGATCGTCGCGCGGACGAGGATCGCCTTCAACTCGCCGCCGCGCCCGCGCGCAAACGGGTTGAGATAGGCGACGTCCCCTGCCCCCCACGCGAAGAAGCTGATTTCGTTGACGGGAATATAGAAAGGAACGGTGTCGGTCTCGTCCTTGATGACCTGCGCGACCGCCTTGGCGAATTCGGCGAAACGGTCGACGAAGCCCGGCCCCCAGATGTCGACGCCGTCGGGCATGCCGTAGTGGAACAGGTCCCAGATCACCTGCGTGCCCGCGTCGCGCGCGGCGCGGACCTGTGGCAGCAGCGAGGCAAAGTCGTAATCACCGCGCCGCCGCTCGATCAAATGCCAGCGCGCGGCGTCGCGGGCGGTGCGGATGCCGTGCGCCGCCAGCAGGGCGTAGTCTTCGGCGACGCGGACGTCGTGCTCGGTCGAGGCGATCAGGTCGAGCCGAACTCCGTCGCGGCGGCGCTGGGTCGAGGATTCGAAACCGCCGAGGAAGAAGGACTGGAACGTATCGGGCATCACGCTCCGGCCCTCACCCTCAGGAGGCCGATCCGCGAGGCCGTCGCATAAAACGAGGCGCGAGCCCGCTGCCGGCGTACCGACCCCTCCCCCGAAGGGGAGGGGCACGGCAGCACTTACTCTGCCGCCGCCACGAACCGTGGTTCGGTGATGACGTTGCTCTTGACCCCGTTGAGCGGCAGCGATTCCTGGATCCGGCGGAAGGTCGCCAGCGCCTGCCCGGTGACCTGGTCCATGTTGTAATAGCGGTACGTCGCCAGCCGCCCGACAAACCAGACGTTCGGCGTCGCCATCGCCAGCTTCTCGTACTTCTTGTACAGCTCGGCGTTCTCCGGGCGCGGGATCGGGTAATACGGGTCACCCTCGGCACTCGGAAATTCGTAGGTGATCGCCGTCTTGGGGTGAACCTGCCCGGTCATGTACTTGTATTCGCTGACGCGGGTGTACGCCTCGGTCTGCGGATAATTGACCGTCCCGGTCGGCAGCATGATGTCGGTGTCGTGCGTCTCGTGCTTGAACTTGAGCGAGCGGTACGGCAGCTTGCCGAAGCGGAAGTCGAAATATTCGTCGACCGCGCCGCTATAGATCAGCCGCTTGAACGACACTTCGTTCTGGATGTCGCGGAAGTCGGTCTGCGTCATCACGCTGATGTTGGGGTGGTCGAGCATCTTCTCGAACATCCGCGTGTAGCCGTGCTTCGGCATCGCCTGGAATTCGTCGGTGAAGTAGCGGTCGTCGCGGTTCGTCCGGGTCGGGACGCGCGCGGTGACCGACTTGTCGAGCTCCGACGGGTCCATGCCCCACTGCTTGCGGGTGTAGCCCTGGAAGAACTTCTCATAGAGTTCACGGCCGACGACCGAGACGACGACGTCCTCCGACGTGCGGATCGGGTCGACCTTTTCGGCGCGCGCGGCAAACCACGCCGGCAGTTCCTCGCTAGTCAGGTTGAGGTTGTACAGCTTGTTGACGGTGTCGAGGTTGATCGGGATCGGCACCAGCTGGTTGTCGACCATGCCGAGGACGCGATGCTCGTACGGCCGCCACTCGGTGAACTTCGACAGATGCTCGAAGATCGCCGCCGAATTGGTGTGGAAGATGTGCGGGCCGTATTCGTGGATCAGAAGGCCGTCGTCGTTGTAGCGGTCGTAGGCGTTGCCACCGATGTGCGGGCGGCGATCGACGACGAGGACCTTCTCGTTGCGCTGCGTCGCGATGCGTTCGGCGAGCGTTGCCCCAGCGAAGCCCGCGCCGACGATAAGCCAATCAAACACGGGCGGTCTCCTTGAGGTTGCTGATGGACGGGGTAACTGCGAGCATCAGCGCGTGCATGTCGGACCACACCTGGTCCCACGAACTCTTGGCGAGCTGCTCATCGACTTTCACCAGCCACGGCCCGCGGTCGCGCGCCATGACCCGCTCGATCGCGGCGACCGTCTCCGGAGCCGTGGTCGCGATCTCGACGAGGCCGAGATCGCCGTACGGCGCGATGACATCGGCGATCGCAGTCGACACCACCGGCAGCCCGGCGGCGAGAAATTCAGGCGTCTTGGTCGGCGAGATGAACTTGGTCGCGTCGTTGATCGCGAAGGGCATGAAGCCGACGTCCCAGTTCGCCAGATACGGCGGCAAGTCGGCATAGCTCTTGCCGCCAAGCCAGTGGAGGTTGGCGGCCTGCGGCAGGTGGGCCGGGTCGATCTTCGCGGTCGGGCCGATCATGACGACCTGCCAGCCGGGGCGCAGCGCGGCGACCTCGCCGACCAGCGCGACATCCATCCGCTCGTCGATGACGCCAAAAAAGCCGATGCGGGGGCGGGCGATCGCGGCCTGGTCGGCTGGGTCGGGCAGGCCGGCGCGGGCGGCACCGAAATGCGCGGTGTCGATGCTCGACGGGAAACAATGAATATTCGCGTGGCGGTTCGCCGAGGCACGGTGCATCGCCGCGCCGCCAGTGAAGACGACATCGGCACGCTCGAGCAACTCCTGCTCGAGGGCGAGGAGCAACGGCGGCGGATTGGCGAACGCCGACAGCTCGTCCATCTTGTCGAAGACGGTGACTTCGGCCTCGATATGCCGGCTGAACGGCAGCGCCATCGGCGTGTAATACCACAGCGTCAGCGGGCCTTCGGTGCCGGCGACGAGGCCGTCGAGGATCAGGCGCTGGTGATCGATCGCGGCGGCGTGCGGGGTGCCATGCGGCAGGGTCGGCTGAATAACGCGGATGCCGTGCTCGCGGTCGAGCAGTTCGACTCCCGGAGAAGCGGCGTCGGTCCAGATCGGCTCCTCGACGACGATGACGTCATAATCTGCGGCAGCGCGGGTCAGGAGATGCTGGGGCCGTTGAAAAACAAAATCCCAGCGCAGATGCGATAATGCGATCAGCGTCGGACGCACAGCATTTTGCACTGCGAGGACCATTGGACTCCCGGTCGCTGGACATTAACGATTTGAATAGCCGAGCATGGGCCGATGCCGACGGAGGCACAACGATATAACTACATCGAGACGAGTTGGTTCCGATTCAGCCACATAGGGTTAATCCAGGATCGCGCTCAGCCGCGCCGGGCGATCGCCTCGGCCTCGCGCAAAAGGCGCTGCGCCGCGGTGACGTGGAGCGCCTCGACCAGCTTTCCGGCGTACGTCGTCACGCCGCGAGTGTTGGCGAGCGCAGCTTCATATGCGGCAATAAGTCCTTGTGCAAAAACAAGGTCTTCGCTTGACGGCGAGAACACCCGGTTGGCCGTCTCGATCTGCCCGGGGTGGATCAATGTCTTGCCGTCGAAGCCGAGATCGCGGCCCTGCTCGGCTTCTGCCGCAAGCCCCGCTGCATCGTCGAGAGCGACGAACACGCCGTCGAAGACCGCGATGCGCGCCGCGCGCGCTGCGACGACGATCCGGCTCAAGCTATAGAGCAACGGCGTCCGGTCGCGGGCTCGGCGAGTGCGCAGGTCGGCGGCGAGGTCGGTCGTCCCGGCAACGAGCGCGGTAATTCCTGGCGTCGCGGCGATATCTTCGGCAGCCTGGACTCCGGCGGAGGTCTCGATCATCGCCCACACCGGCAGCCCGCCGCTACGGGTTACCGCGACGGCGGCATCGGCAGCGTCGGCGACCTTTGGCACGACGATCCCCGCCAGTCCGTCGAGCCCGGCGAGCGCGGCGAAGTCGTCGGGCGACCATGACGTCGCCAGCGCGTTGACCCGGATCAGCAGCGCGCGATGCCCCCAACCGCCCTCCTTCACCGCCGCCACCGCCGCGTCGCGGGCAGTGTCCTTCGCGGCGGGAGCGACGGCGTCCTCAAGGTCGATGACCACCGCATCGCAGTCGAGCGTCCGCGCCTTGGCGATCGCGCGCGCGTTGGCGCCGGGCAGGAACAGGACCGAGCGGCGCAATAGTATTTCGTCCATGGCTCACCTCGCAAAATCGCTCCTTCGATGCCATCTATCAGGGGGCGAGGCAAAGCGTCTTGCCGCTGGGGAGGTTACCGATGACGGCGGGGATTTTCGTTCTGGTGCTGCTGGTCGTCGCGGTCGCGGCGCTCGCGCAGGCGGTCGTCGTCGTCAAGCAGGGCTTTGAATACACGCTCGAGCGCTTCGGCCGCTTCACCACGACGCTGCGTCCCGGATTTTCGCTGATCACCCCGTTCGTCGACCGGATCGGGCGCAAGATCAACATGATGGAGCAGGTCCTCGACATCCCGGGGCAGGAGATCATCACCAAGGACAACGCCATCGTCGCGGTCGACGGGGTCGTGTTCTACCAAGTGCTCGACGCGGCCAAGGCGGCGTACGAGGTCAGCGACCTGTATTCGGCGATCGTCAACCTGACGACGACCAACCTGCGTACCGTCATGGGCGGCATGGACCTCGACGAGACGCTGTCGAAGCGCGACGCGATCAACGCCAAGCTGCTCATCGTCGTCGACCAGGCGACCCACCCGTGGGGCATCAAGATCACCCGCGTCGAACTGAAGGACATTCGCCCGCCCGCCGACATCGTCAACGCGATGGGCCGCCAGATGAAGGCCGAGCGCGAAAAGCGCGCCAACATCCTCGAGGCCGAAGGCTCGCGGGCGAGCGCGATCCTCCGTGCCGAGGGTGCCAAGCAGGGCCAGATCCTCGAAGCCGAAGGCCGGCGCGAAGCGGCGTTCCGCGACGCCGAGGCCCGCGAGCGCGCGGCACAGGCCGAGGCCACCGCGACCGAGCTCGTCTCGGCGGCGATCGCCAACGGCAACCCGCAGGCGCTCAATTACTTCGTCGCGCAGAAGTACGTCGAGGCGATGACCGCCTTCGCCACCTCGCCGAATGCCAAGACGATCTTCATGCCGATCGAGGCGTCGGCGCTGGTCGGCTCGCTCGGCGGCATCGGCGAGCTGGTCAAGGCGGTGCGGGGCGATTCCCCCGCGACTCCGCCGGCGAAGGGGTCGGGCACGCCGCAGGTCGGCCAGCAGCGCCGGATCGGCCCGTTCGAGTGACGGCACCGCTCGCGTCAGCTTGCTCTCCCTTTCTGGCCCCCCTCCCCTTCAGGGGAGGGGCCGGGGGTGGGGCAGTCGCCGCGAGCCGTATCACCCGAAGGAGTCCCCGCCCCCGGGCCACGCCGAGGGGCGCGTCTCTCGCCCCTCCCCTGTAGGGGAGGGGTAGAAGGTGAA
>NZ_JANYGL010000009.1 GCF_025362435.1 Polymorphobacter sp. | reverse complement strand
GATCACTGCAGACGGTGATCATGGGTCCCGGCCTTCGCCGGGATGACAGAATATTGGTCGATCTAGTGCTGGTTCAAACCGCTACAGCGCAAGCGACGCCTGCCGAGGCAGCGGGCGCAATGCTCGACGCGCCGCTCGACTCCGCCCGCGTCGCGCGCTTCGCCCCCGCGAACTGCCCCCGCCTGATCGTCAAGATCGGCTCCTCGCTCCTCGTCGGCGACGACGGCGCCGTCCGTCGCGACTGGCTCGCGGGCGTCCTCGCCGACATCGCCGAACGGCGCGCCGCCGGGCAGCAGGTCGCTATCGTCACCTCGGGCGCGATCGCCCTCGGCGCGCAGCGGCTCGGCCTGCCCAAGCGTGGCCGCGCGAGCCTCGAGGACGCGCAGGCGGCGGCGGCGACCGGGCAGATCATGCTCGCTTCCTGCTACGCCGAACTCCTCGCCGCCCACGATATCCAGGCGGCGCAGATATTGCTGACGCTCGGCGACCTCGAGGACCGGCGGCGCTATCTCAACGCCGCGGCGACGCTCGACCGGCTGCTGACGCTCGGCGTCGTGCCGGTGATCAACGAGAACGACAGCGTCGCCACCGCCGAGATCCGCTTTGGCGACAACGACCGCCTCGCCGCCCGCGCCGGACAGGCCGCGGGGGCGGCGGCGGTGATCCTGCTGTCCGATATCGACGGGCTGTATTCGGGCGACCCCCGGCGTGACCCGGCGGCGACGCTGATCGCCACCGTCGACGCGATCGGACCCGCGATCGAGACCATGGCGAGCGCCGAATCGGGGTCGGGGATCGGCACAGGCGGGATGGCGGCGAAGATCGCGGCGGCGAAGATCGCGCTCGCGGCGGGCATTCACCTCGCGATCGCCGACGGCCGTGTCGACCGCCCGCTCGCGCGCTTCGCCGCGACCGGCCACGGCACGGTGTTCGTCGCCGGCCCGGCGGCACGCGCACGCAAGGCATGGCTCGCCGGGCGGTTGACTGTCGCCGGCCGCGTCTTCGTCGATGCCGGGGCGGTCGCCGCGCTCGCCGCCGGGCGCAGCCTCCTCGCCGCCGGGGCGATCCGCGTCGAGGGGCGCTTCGAACGCGGCGATGTCGTCGAGGTCGTCGGCCCGGCGGGAGCCGTCGCGCGCGGGCTGGTCGCCTACGACGCCGCCGACGCGGCGCTGATCGCCGGGCAGCGCAACGACGCGCATGCCGGGCTGCTCGGCTATGCCCCGCGATCGGCGCTGATCCACCGCGATCACCTCGTGCTGCTGTGACCGGCGCGTCGTCACCCGAGGCCGTAATCGCGGCGATGGGCGCCGCCGCGCGGGCAGCTGCGGTTCGGCTGGCGCGCGAGAAGGCGCGAGCGAAAGCCGACGGAGTGCTGGCTTGTGCGGCTGCTGTGCGCGTGAGGGCATCGGCGATCCTCGCGGCGAATCGGCACGATCTGGCGGCGGCGACCGGGCTTTCACCCGCTTTGATCGACCGATTGACCCTCGACGAGGCCCGAATCGAGGCGATTGCCACCGGACTCGAAGCAGTTGCCGCCCTGCCCGACCCGGTCGGTGCGGTCATCGCCGCCTGGGAACAGCCGAACGGGCTGCGATTCGAACGCGTTAGGGTGCCGCTCGGGGTCGTCGGGATCATCTACGAAAGTCGCCCCAACGTCACCGCCGACGCCGGCGCTTTGTGCCTGATGGCGGGCAACGCCGTCATCCTCCGCGGCGGCAGCGAAGCAGCGGCATCGAACGCCGCGATCCACGCCGCCCTCGTCGAAGGCCTCGAATCGGCCGGACTCCCCGCCGCCGCGATCCAGCTCGTCGCCTCACCCGACCGCGCTTTGGTCGGTGCCATGCTAGCCGCCCACGGCCTGATCGACGTCATAATTCCTCGCGGCGGCAAGGGGTTAGTCGCGCGGGTATTGGCCGAGGCGAGGGTCCCGGTACTCGCCCATCTCGACGGCAACAACCACGTCTACGTCGATGCCGCCGCCCATCCGGCGATGGCCCGGGCGATCGTCCTCGACGCGAAAATGCGCCGGACCGGCGTCTGCGGTGCGATGGAAACCCTGCTGATCGACCGCGCCTACCCCGACCCCGCCGGATTGATCACCGCCCTGCTCGACGCTGCTTGCGAAGTCCGCGCCACCCCCGACCTCATGCCCCTCGACCCCCGCCTCGTCGCCGCCACCAGCGAAGACTGGGACACCGAGTATCTCGCTGCAATCGCTGCCGTAATCCTCGTCGACGGGGTCGCCGGAGCAGTCGATCACATCGCCCGCCACGGCTCGCACCACACCGACGCGATCCTCACCGCCGACCCCGCCGCCGCCGCAAAGTTCATCGCCGAAGTCGACAGCGCGATCGTCCTCCACAACGCCTCGACCCAGTTCGCCGACGGCGGAGAGTTCGGTTTCGGCGCCGAGATCGGTATCGCCACCGGCCGCCTCCACGCCCGCGGCCCGGTCGCGCTCGAGGGACTGACGACGTACAAGAACGTCGTCCGTGGCACCGGACAGGTCCGCGGCTGAAGACCGTCGGCATCCTCGGCGGCTCGTTCAACCCGGCGCACGCCGGCCATCGGCACATCAGCGTCGAGGCGCTGCGGCGGCTCGGACTCGACGAGGTGTGGTGGCTGGTCAGCCCGCAAAATCCGCTCAAGCCATTGGACGGAATGGCCCCGATCGCGGCTCGCGTCGCCGCCGCAAGCCGCGTCGCGGGTCACCGGCGCATCGTCGCCAGCGCCATCGAAACCGAACTCGGGACACGTTATGCCGTCGATACCGTCGCCGCGCTCCAGCGCCGCTACCCCGCCGTCGCCTTCATCTGGCTGATGGGCGCCGACAACCTCGTGCAGCTTCATCGCTGGTCGCGGTGGCGACGGCTCGCGCGGATCGTGCCGATTGCGGTTTTCGCGCGTCCGGGCTATATGGGCAAAGCTTTGACTGCACCGGCGATGGTATGGTTCAGGCGCTGGCGGCATGCTTCGGCGTCCGCGCGGCGCTGGCGCGAATGGAGGCTTCCGGCGATCGTCGTTCTCGACATCAGGATGAGCCCGCTGTCGGCGACAGCGATCCGGAGTGCTGACCCGAACTGGGCCGATCGCGGCCGGGCTTCCCGATGATGAGGACTACGACTTGGCTTTGACTCGCGCCGCCGTTCCCCGGACGGCTTTGACTTCCGCCGCAATGCCGCGCGCCGTCGCGGCGAACGATCCCGCGGTGCTGGCACTACACGCACTGGTAATGTCGACACTCGAGGACGACCAGGCGGTCGAGGTCGTGTCGATTCCGCTCGCCGGCAAGACGTCGATCGCTGACCACATGGTCATCGCCAGCGGGCGCTCGACCCGGCAGGTTGCGTCGATGGCAGCGAAGATCGCCGAGCGCGCCAAGCTCGAACTCGGGCGCAGCGTCCGCATCGAAGGCCTTCCCGCCGCCGACTGGGTGCTGATCGACGCACAGGACGTCATCGTCCATCTGTTCCGCCCCGAGGTCCGCACCTTCTACAACCTCGAGAAGATGTGGGCGTTCGACGGCCCGAGCGGATCGACCAGTGACCGTCGCGCGCCGCCGAAAGCCGCCGCCTTCAAGGATCTCGACCCGGTTCCCGACGCGACTCCATTCGAGGCCGCCTCGCTCGGCACCGAAGAGGCGTTCGACGACGGTGAAGACGCCTAGTTGCGCCTTCACGTCGTCGCGCGCGGCCGGATCGGACGCGGACCGGAGGCCGACCTCGTCGACCGTTATCTCAAGCGCATCACCTGGCCGCTGACGCTGACCGAACTAAGTGATGCGGGCAACGGCAAGGTCCCCGACCTGGCGAGTCCAGCGGTAACGATCCTGCTCGACGAACGCGGCACCGCGTTGACGTCGCGGGCCTTTGCCGACCGTCTGGCGGGATGGCGCAACGACGGCATGCGCGAGGCGCGCTTCGTCATCGGTCCGGCCGACGGGCATGGCGACGCGGCGCGGGCGAACGCCGGTTTGCTGCTCAGCTTCGGCCCGGCGACGTGGCCGCACCTGCTGGTCCGCGCGCTGCTCGCCGAGCAGCTGTATCGTGCGACATCGCTGCTGGCGGGGCATCCGTATCACCGGGATGGCTAGGCGCGTCCGAACTGCTATATTCCGCACATTGCCGAAGGAATTGCTTATGCCGTCGACCCGCGTCCGACTTGCGCTGACCGCGAGCCTTCTTGTCCTGCTGCCCGCGCCGATGCTCCAGGCCGCGCCCGAGACCGATACCAACAAGCGCCTCGATGCGCTGATGGACGTGTTCGAGCGGGTCCGCGCCGACTATGTCGACAAGGTCGACGACAAGAAGCTGATCGAAGGCGCGATCAACGGCATGCTCGCCAGCCTCGACCCGCATTCGAGCTACCTCGACGCCCGCGACTTCGCCAACATGAAGCAGGTCACCGACGGTGAGTACGGCGGGCTCGGCCTGACCGTCTCGACCGAGGAGGGTGCGGTCAAGGTCGTCGCTCCAACCGACGATACGCCCGCCGCTCGCGCCGGAATCAAGTCGGGCGACTATATCACCCGCATCGACGGCGAGCTGCTGTACGGCGTGACGCTGACCGAGGCGGTCGACAAGATGCGCGGCGCGGCGGGGACGACGATCAAGATCACCGTCATCCGTGAAGGCGCGCCGAAGCCGCTTGAATTCACCCTCAAGCGCGAGATCATCCAGATCAAGCCGGTCAAGTGGGAGGTCAAAGGCGACGCCGGGATCATCCGCATCTCGTCGTTCAGCAAGCAGACGGGCCCGGCGACCAAGGCGGCGATCGCCGGCATCGAGAAGCAGCTTGGTGACAAGCTCGGCGGCTTCGTCGTCGATTTGCGGTCGAACCCCGGCGGGCTGCTCGACCAGTCGATCGAGGTCAGTGACGCCTTCCTCGACCATGGCGAGATCGTTTCGCAGCGCGGACGGACGAAGAACGACATCCAGCGCTATTATGCGCACAGCGGCGACCTCACCGGCGGCAAGCCGGTCGTCGTCCTGATCGACGAGGGTTCGGCATCGGCGGCGGAGATCGTTGCAGGCGCGCTGCAGGACCAGCGCCGGGCGATCATCCTCGGCCAGCGCAGCTTCGGCAAGGGGTCGGTCCAGACGCTGATCCCGCTCGACGAGACGAGTGCGCTGCGGCTGACGACGGCGCGTTACTATACCCCGTCGGGACGTTCGGTGCAGGAGGCGGGGATCGAACCCGACATCGTCGTGCCGCAGCTCAGCGATGCGATCGCCGCCGATGCCAGCCGTCCGCGACTGCGCGAGGCCGATCTCAAGCGGCACCTGATCAACGAGGTCAAGGCGGGCGACAAGCTGATCGAGGCCGACACCAAGGCCGATCCACGCTTCGCCGACACGCCCGAGACGCTCAAGAAGAAGGGCGTGACCGATTATCAGATGGACTATGCAGTCAAGCTGATCGGACGCCTCGCGCCGGGCGCGGCACCGGTGCAGACGGCAGCGAAATAACCGGCACTCACGGTCGTATCATGCGTTGATTCACTGCAAGTCTAGGGAGTTGACCATGAGCGACACGCGGGTGGATCTGCCGGGAAGTCACCGCACTGCGCCGGCCGCGGAACACGTTGGGCCAACCGCGCCCGACGAACCGATCGAGGTCAGCGTTTACCTTAAGGACCGCGAGGGTGACCCGCTGCTGGCATTGCCGCCGGTGACCGAGCCGGCCGCCTTGACCGGTGCCTCTGCCAGCCGAGCGAATCTGAACGAGCAACGCCATGCCGAATCGCGTGGCGACATCGACTGCGTCGTCGCCTTCGCCAAGGCGCACGGCTTGACCGTGGTCGCCGAGCACGTGGCGCGACGCCTGGTGACATTGCGCGGGACTGCGGCGAAGATCGAGGCGGCGTTCGGGACGCAGCTTGCCGAGTATGACAATGGCACGATCCGCTTCCGTGCCCGGTCCGGAGCGCTGACCCTCCCTGCCGATGTTGCGGCAGCCGTGACCGCGGTCCTCGGCCTCGATACCCGCCCGATCGCGACGCCGAAGCTGCGGATCGCGACGCCGAATGCGACGAGCGGCTTCCTGCCCAACGCGGTCGGGGCGGTCTATGGCTTCCCGGCGGGCGCGACGGCGGGCGCGGGCCAGACGATCGCGATCGTCGAGCTCGGCGGCGGCTTCCTCGACAGCGACACCAAGGCGGCGTTCGCGGCGATGAAGCTGCCGGTGCCCAAGGTCAGCGCGGTCGGCGTGTCGGGCGGCAGCAACGCCCCGACCACCGATCCCAATGCCAATGGCGAGGTCGCACTCGACATCCAGGTCGCCGGGGGCGTCGCGCCGGGAGCGGCGATGGCGGTCTACTTCGCGCCGAACACCTCGCAGGGCTTCGTCGATGCGATCAGCACCGCGGTCCATGACACGACGCACAAGCCGTCGGTGATCTCGATCAGCTGGGGATCGGCGGAGGCGAACTGGACGCAGCAGGCGCTCGACGCAATGACCGCCGCGCTCAAGGACGCCGCGACGCTCGGCGTCACGGTCTTCGCCGCGTCGGGCGATGGCCTCGCCACCGACGGGGTCAGCGACGGCAAGGCGCACGTCGATTTCCCCGCGTCGAGCCCGTACGTCGTCGGCTGCGGCGGCACCCTGCTCCACGCGACCGGCGGCAAGCGCGGGTCCGAGCGGGTGTGGAACAGCAATGGCGGCGGCACCGGCGGCGGCGTCAGCGCGAGCTTCGCCCGCCCCGCCTACCAGAGCGCGGTCAGGGTGCCCGCCGCCCCGGTCGCACGCGGCGGGCGCGGGGTTCCCGATGTCGCCGGCGACGCCGACCCGTCGAGCGGCTATCGCGTCGTCGTCGGCGGCGCGGCCCAGCAGATCGGCGGAACCAGCGCGGTCGCGCCGCTGTGGGCGGGGCTGATCGCAGCGATCAACGCGCAGGCGAAGCACCCGGTCGGCTTCATCCACCCTTTGTTGTACGGCAACGAAGCGCGGTTCAACGACATCGTCACCGGCAACAACAAGGACAAGGCGATCGGCTTCTCCGCCGCCAAGGGGTGGGATCCGTGCACCGGGCTCGGCACCCCGATCGGCAGTGCGCTGCTCGCGCTGTTCACCGGCTAGGCTTCCGGCAGCTTAGGAGTCGACGCGCCGCCGCGGCGTGGTAGAGGGCGGGGTCACTCATCGAGGGGTCCGCACTTGCTTCGCCAGCTTTACGACCGGCTTATCGTCCTCGCCGGCCGCCCGGATGCCGAGCGCTGGCTGGCGCTGGTCGCGTTCATCGACGGCGCGCTGTTCACCATCCCGCCCGAAATCCTCCAGCTACCGATGTCGATCGCCCAGCCGAAGCGCTCGCTGCGTTACGCGCTGGTCGGCGCGGTGGCGTCGGCGGCGGGGGCGGTGATTGCCTATTACATCGGCGCGTCGCTGTTCAATGCGGTCGCCGATCCGCTGCTGACCTTCCTCCACAAGAAGGCCGAGTTCGACCAATTCAAGGTCCAGGTCGCGGGCAACGCCGCGCTGTGGCCGCTCGCCTTCCTGCTCGCGCCGATGCCCGCAGCCGTTGCGGCGGGGAGCGTCCACCTCGGGCTGGCGGGAGCGCTGCTCGCCTCGATCGTCGGGCGCGGCGGGCGTTTCCTCGTCGTCGCGCTGTTGCTCCGCCAGTTCGGCACTGCGGCGCAGCACTTCATCGAGCATCACTTCCACTGGGTCGCGATCGTCTGCATCATCCTATTGGCCGCCTTCGTCGTGGTCCGTTATGCGCTCTAAACAGGCCGCCAATGCGCTCGTCCTCGTCGGCAGCGCGGCGCTGCTCGGCGGGGCGCTCGCGTTCCAGTACATCGGCCACCTCGCGCCGTGCGAGATGTGCCTGTGGCAGCGCTGGCCGCACGTCACTGCGCTGGTGCTTGGGCTGATCGCATGGGCATTGCGGAGCAACCGCGCGCTTGTCGCCCTTGCCGCGCTGGCGGTGCTGACGACGGCGGGGATCGGCTATTACCATGCCGGGGTCGAGTATCACTGGTGGGCCGGGCCGCAGGCGTGCACCGCCGCCGGGTTCGCCGCCGGGTCGGACTTCATCACCGCCGCGCTGGCGACGCCGATGATCCGCTGCGATGCGGCGGCGTGGACGCTGTTCGGCATTTCGATGGCGGGGTACAACGCTTTGTTCTCGACCATGATCGGAGGCGTTGCGCTGTGGCTGGTGAAGAAACCCCGGTGACCGAGACCGTCGAGCAGATGATCCGGGTCGACCATGCCGGCGAATACGGCGCCGCGCGGATCTATGCCGGGCAGCTTGCAGTGATGGGCAACCGTTCGCCGATCGCTCCCGAGATCGGCCGGATGAAGGCGCAGGAGGCGCGCCACCTCGCGGTGTTCGACCGGCTGATCGTCGAGCGGCGGGTTCGACCGACCCTGCTCCATCCGATATGGCACGTCGCCGGCTTCGCGCTCGGCGCGGCGACCGCGCTGCTCGGCTCCGACGCGGCAATGGCGTGCACCGTCGCAGTCGAGACCGAGATCGACCGCCACTACCAGTCGCAGCGCGACGCGCTCGACGACGGCAAGGGCGGGACCCGCGACCCCGAGCTCGCCGCCCACATTGCCGAGTTCCAGGCCGAGGAGGTCGAGCATAAGGAGACCGCGAGCGCGATGGGAGGCACCGGTTTCCCGGTGATGTCGGCGGTGATCCGCGCGGGCTGCCGCGCCGCGATTGCCCTGACCAAGCGGGTCTGAGCAGCGTCGCCGGTGCGAACCGGTGGCCGCCTTCGATAGCCGGACGCTCCCCTGCGCCGGTCGAGTCTAACGCTAAGTTCAGAATAAGTTCACACAAACGACAGTGTCTTTCGCCTTCGTGCTTTCTGCGAAACTGGCGACGAGATGCACCTATGAGAAAGAGCGCGCGCCGCCCGGTGGCGACGGGCGAGGCTAGTCCAAGTCGCACGCTGTAGGACAGCGCTGAGAACTGATGACGTATTAAGTTACGCCCCTAGCCACATTGTCATCCCGGCGA
>NZ_JANYGL010000150.1 GCF_025362435.1 Polymorphobacter sp. | reverse complement strand
GGCTACGCCCTCCCTACGCCGCGAGCACCGCGAACGGCACTCCATCATCGACGTCGGCTCAATACTGTTAGGGGGTCCCTCTTCGACGCCGATCGGGGGTCCCGGTTCAACGCCTATTTACAGTCATCGAGGCGTCCTCCGGGGAGGAGGCGATCCGACTTATAGATGCGGGCGCGCAATTCGACCTGCTTGTCACCGATCACCTCATGCCCGGCATGACTGGTACTGATCTCATTCGGACGATCCGGTCGGCCAAGCCCGGGACACCGGCCCTGCTGGTATCCGGCTATGCGGAGAATGCTGCGATCGATGCTGGCATAGTTCGGCTCACGAAGCCTTTCCGCAAGGACGAGCTAGCCTCTTCTCTGGCGTTGTTGTCCTGAGCAGCGCGAGGGTTCGCCGGCAATGTCGCTGCTATGTGCGTCAGTCTTGGACCGATCGCGGTTCGCTTGCAGTCGCCTGATGTAGTCGACTCAGGCTTGGGAAGGCACCTGCCTGAAGGCGTCAGCCCAGCAGCGAAGCGGCATGCTAATCCGCTGATCTTACGATAATGGAGTGGGGTAGGGGACGCTTTGGGAGGCCTCGGACCTCCCTATAACGTCTCTGGTCGGAGCGACAGGATTCGAACCTGCGACCCCTTCACCCCCAGCGAAGTGCGCTACCAGGCTGCGCCACGCTCCGACCGAAGGCGCGGTTTAGGGGGCCCGGGCCGCGAGCGCAAGCTCGGTGACACGCATGCCCGGCGCAGGTGCGGTGACTCACACCTCGATGGCATATTGCTTGAGCAGGTCGTACAGCGTCGGGCGGCTTATCCCGAGGAGCTTGCTTGTCGTCGACAGGTTGCCCTCGGTCCGCGCGAGGGCGAGGCGGATCGCCTTGCGGTCGGCGTCTTCGCGGACGAGCTTGAGGTTGAGCGACGCGGCATCCTTGCCGGCGAGGTCGAGGTCGGCGGCGTCGAGCAGCGGATGCTCGGCCATGATCACCGCGCGCTTGAGCTTGTTCTCGAGCTCGCGGACGTTGCCCGGCCAGTGCCAGTCGTTGAGCGCGGTCAGCGCGGCGGGCGTGAAGCCCTTGAAGGTCCGCCCATGCTCGCGGCCGAACTTGGCGAGGAAATGGTGCGCGAGCAGCGTCGCATCGCCGTGGCGCGCGGCGAGCGACGGGATGCGGACAATGATCTCGGCGAGGCGGTAGTACAGGTCCTCGCGGAAGCGCCCGGCGACGATCATCGCCTCGAGGTCCTGGTGTGTCGCGCAGACGATGCGGACATCGACCGGGATCGCCCGTCGCCCGCCGATCCGCTCGATCACGCGCTCCTGGAGGAAGCGGAGCAGCTTGACCTGGAGAGGCAGCGGCACGTCGCCGATCTCGTCGAGGAACAATGTTCCGCCCTCGGCGAGCTCGATCTTACCCTCGGTGGTCTTGGCGGCGCCGGTGTATGCGCCCTTCTCGTAGCCGAACAGTTCGGATTCGAGCAGGTTCTCGGGGATCGCGGCGCAGTTGATCGCGACGAACGGCTTGCCCGCCCGCAGGCTCGCCTCATGAAGGCCGCGCGCGAGCAGCTCCTTGCCGGTGCCGCTCGCGCCGAGCAGCATGACGGTGACGTCGGCGGTAGCGACGCGCTCGATCATTCGCGCAACCTTGAGCATCTCGGGAGCGCCCGTGATAATCCCGCCGAGGACGTCGCCGCCGGTCGCTGCCGCGGTCAGCCGCCGGTTTTCAGTCTCCAAGTCGTGGACGTGATACGCCCGCCTGACGATCATGCCGAGTTCGTCGATGTCGATCGGCTTGGCGTAGAAGTCGAACGCGCCGCTGGCTATGGCGCGGAGGCCGCTCGCGCGCGCGCCGTGGCCCGAGGCGACGATCACCTTGGTTCCCGGCTTGATCCGCAGGATCGCGTCGAGCGTCGCAAAGCCCTCGCTGGTGCCGTCGGGATCGGGCGGCAGGCCGAGGTCGAGCGTGACGACGGGCGGCGAATGTTCTTCGAGCGCGTCGAGCGCGGTCGAGCGGTCGCCCGCGGTAACGACGTCGTAATCCTCGTAGCTCCAGCGCAATTGCCGCTGCAGCCCCTCGTCGTCTTCGACCACCAACAATTTCCGCGACGCAATCGGACTATTCAAGCGGTTATCCTCATCGGGCTTTCTACCCCTGTCCGCGATTGCGACGACCTGATCAACAGTGCGAGCGGCAGGCGAATGGTGAAGACGCTGCCTTCGCCTTCGCGGCTGGTCACGTCGAGCCGGCCGCCGGCGGCGCGGACGATCTCGCGCGCCTCATACGCGCCGATGCCGAAGCCTCCCGCCTTGGTCGAGCGGAACGGCTTGAACAGCTCGTTGCGGACGAACGCGGGCGACATGCCGGTGCCGTGGTCCGCGATCTCGATCACCGCCGTCGCCGCGTCCTGCCGCAGGTCGACCTCGATCGCCGCGCCGGGCTTGCTCGCCTCAATCGCGTTCTGGATCAGGTGGCCGAACAATTGCTCGAGACGGATCGGATCGCCGGTGACGAACAGCTGCTCCTTGCCCGGGGTAAACTCGAGTGCGGCGTGCTGGCGCGACTTGACCGAGACGATCTCGGCGAGGAGCAGCGCAAGGTCGACGGCTTCGCCGTGTTCGGCACGTCCCGAAGTCCGCTGAGCGAGGCGGGCAAGCAGGTCGTTCATCTTGCCGACCGAGCCCTGCAGCGTCGCCACCATATCGGCTCGAAAGGCCGGATTGTCGGCGTAGCGCTCGGCGTTGCGCGCGACGAGGCTGAGCTGGCTGACGAGGTTCTTGATGTCGTGCATGATGAAGGCGAAGCGGCGGTTGAATTCGTCGAACTTGCCCGCCTCGTCGAGCTCGGCCTGCGTCGACGCCTCGGCGATATAACTCGCCGACTGGCGCCCGAGGGTGCGGAGCAGTTCGAAGTCCTCCCAGTTGAGGGTTCGTGCGACGACGGTTCGCTCGATGACGATGAAGCCCTTGAGCGCGTCGAGATAGAGCAGGGGCACGATCAGCCATGCCCGCCGGTCTCCCGCCGCCCACGCCGGCACGGCGAGGTCGCCATAGTCACCCTCGCCATCGCGCAGTTCGTCGAGGTCGACGATCCGCTGGCGCACTGTCAGGAAGGTGGCGAGATCGCTATCCATCGCGATCGCGCTCGGCACGAAGCCCTTGTAATTCCACTGCGCGAGGACGTCGAACTTGTCGTCGTCCCCGGGCGCGAACAGCGCTCCACCAGGGGAGTCGATGACGGTGCAGACCGCCTCGACGACGCGTTCGGGCAGGCGGCCCTTGTCGGCGTCGACCCCAGAGACGGTCTGGATAAAGCGCAGCCACTCGGTGCGGTAATCGTAGCGGTAGGCGAAGAAGTGCTTCGAGATCTGGACCCGCAACATCGCCCGGTAGCGCGGCAGGAGCATCACGATCGAACCGAGGATGATCGTCGCGAACAGGAAGGTAATCTGGAGCAGCCGCCCCCAGTCGCCGCCGACCAGCCGCAGGCCATAGGCGGTCAGTGCCATGACGATCAGGTAGCCGCCGATGATCGACATCGACATCGTGTGGAACACGACCTGCCGCGACACCTGGACGCGGGCGACCCACGCCTGCCGCGCCGAGAGCAGGAGCAGCGGCACGGTGATCGCATCGACCGCGCCGCGGATATTGAACAGGTCAGACGACATGCTGCCGAGCAAGAACCGCAGCGTGTAAAGGTTGAGGTCGTAGACGAAGAAGCCGGCGAGCCCGATGCACAGCAGGCGGATGCCAGTACGGCTGCCGGGCTCGGCATTCGAATAGAGGTTGTGGATCAGGACGAGGCCGCTGATCGCGACGGTCAGCCGGCCGACGACGAACAGCGACGCTATCACCGGGCGCGCATGCAGTGACACCCCGTGCGCCCCGACGATCTCGACGATGTCGAGGCCAAGCTGCATCGCCGTGACGAAGCCGATCGTGCTGGCGATGATGAAGGACGAACTCAGCCGCTCGTCGAGCGCCCATGACGTCCGAAGCAGCGCGACGAGGAAGCCGATCCACGCCGCCGTCCGCAGCGTCTCCATCGGCGAAAGCAAAAGTGTAAATCCGCCGCCGAGCCGCGCGGTCAGGACGAAATCACCCGCCCAGGCCGCGGTGATCACGGCCGCGATGACCAGCCACGTGCCGGCACCGTCACGCTGCGGGCGCATCAGCACGCTCAACGCGAGCGCGCTGAAGCCGACGCACGCGATCAGATGACTGATGATGCCGACGTCGGTCAGCTGCACCGCATTTCCCCTAACACACGGCCGGGTCTAACGGGTTTGTCGCGATCGGACCAGCCGGAGCGATCACGGCGCGTTGGTCCTTCCGGACTTCGGACGCAGTTCGCCACGGGTGTTCGCCGCCCACCACAGCATCGCCGACCATGCCGCGACGTTCTGCGTCATCTGCGCCGGGTCGATCTTGTCGAGCGTGTCGTCGGCGCTGTGGTGGAGGTCGAAGTAACGCGTGCCGTCCTGCGCGAGGTCGATGACTGCCGCGCCGGCCTCTCCCGCCGCTTCGACATCGGTGCCGCCCTGCGCGGGCAGAGGCGACGCCGCGATGCCGAGGGGGGCGAGGACCCGCGCCAGCGCGCCGACTGCGGCGGCATTGCCGGTGTTGGCCCGGAGTGACCAGACGCGATCGGCACCGAAGTCCGATTCGGCGGTGACGACGACGGTGTCCGCTGGGTGGCGCTTGAGATAGGTCGCGCCGCCTAGTGGCCCGGCGCTCTCCTCGTCGCCGAACGCGACGACGCGGATTGTCCGGCGCGGCGGGGGCAGGGTGCCATCCTTGATCGCGGCGACGATCGTGCTCGCGGCGCCCAGGGTGATCGCCACCCCGGCGGCGTCGTCGATCGCACCGGTGCCGAGGTCCCAGCTGTCGAGATGCCCGCCAACAAGGACGACCTCATGCGGCAGCTCGGTGCCGGTAATCTCGCCGATGACGTTGCCCGAAACGCCGGGAGCGAAGCGCTTCGGCGTCAGCACAAGGTGGAGCCGAACCGGGCCGCTCGCGATCATCCGCGTCAGCTGCATTGCGTCGGGAACGCTGAGCGCGGCAGCAGCGATCGGGGTGACGCCGTCGGGCCAGCGCGTTACGCCGGTGTGCGGCAGCCGCGCCGGGCCGGTCGCGAGCGAGCGGTGGAGATAGGCGACGGCGCCTTTGCTCGCGGCGATGGCGGGCCCGGCGGTGCGGATCGCGTTGAACGCGCCGTAGCTCGACCCATCCTGTGCGGTCTTCATCGCGTGGTCGATATAGACGATTTTGCCCTTGAGGCTCCCGGCAGGAGCGGCGTTGAGCGCATCGAGGTCGGCGAACTGGACGACATCGGCGTCGATGCCTGCCGCCGGGGTCGCGCCGCTGGCGCCGAGCGCGGTCACGATCAGTCGCTGAGGGTTCGTCCCGATCGTCGTCGCGGTCTCGACCCCGCGCTCCCAATGCGGCACGGCGTAGGTCTGGATATGAACGTTGGCGAGGCCGAGCGCGGTCATCCGCGCCGCCACCCAGTCGCGCGCCCGCGCCTCGGGCGGGGTAGCCGCAAGGCGCTGCCCGATCTCGGTCGTCAGCCCGGCGACGATCCCATAGGCCGGGTTTCCCGCTATCGCCCGGTCGCGCAGCATCGCCGCCGCCGCCATCGGGTCGGTCGCACCCGGCGCCGCCACGACCGGAGCCGCCGTCATCACCATCAACGCCGTCGCTAATGTCCGCATCGCTTACCCCTCGCCAACCAATGCGACTTACCGCATTGCAGCGCGATAAACGCAAGCTATCGTGCGCCGTGCCTTAGGAGCCACTCGATGATCGGACGCCTCAACCATGTCGGCATCGCCACGCCGTCGATCGAGAAGAGCGTCGCCGTCTACCGCGACCTGCTCGGCGCGACCCGGATCGGCGAGCGTTTCGCGATACCCGAGCAGGGCGTCTGGGTCTGCTTCGTCGACCTGCCGAATGCCCAAATCGAGCTGATCGAGCCGTACGGCGACGCCTCGCCGATCCACGGCTTCCTCGCCAAGAGCCCCGCTGGCGGGCAGCATCACGTCTGCTTCGAGGTCGCCGACATCATCGCCGCGCGCGATGCGATGCGGGCCAAGGGCGCGACCATCCTCGGCACCGGCGAGCCACGGATCGGCGCGCACGGGGTGCCGGTGATCTTCCTCCACCCGCGTGACATGGGCGGGGTGCTGATCGAGCTGATGGCGGAGCCGGTCCATTGATCGCGAGGTTTGCCGCCGTTGCGCTGATTGCGCCGCTGATCGCCGCCGCCGCTCCGGTCGACTTCACTGTCCCTGCCAGCGTTCCGGTCGAGCACCTCCGCGTTCGCCAGTTTGACTTCGCCGGCGGGCGCTCGGCGCCAATGAAGCTCGGCTACCGGACGCTCGGCAGCCCGCACAAGGGCGCCGACGGCAGCGTCGACAACGCCGTCGTCCTGCTCCACGGCACCGGCGGATCGGGCGAGGCATTCCTCGGACCGAAGGCGGCGCTGCTGTTCGGACCGGGAGCGCCGCTCGACGTCACCCGCACCTACGTCATTCTTCCCGACATGATCGGCATCGGCTCGTCGACCAAGCCGAGCGACAGCCTCGGGGTCAATTTCCCGCACTACGACTATGGCGACATGGTCAAGGGCGTCCGCACCATCCTTGCCGACCTCAAGGTGACGAAGGTCCGCGCCGTCGTCGGCACGTCGATGGGGGCGATGCTCGGCTGGACGTGGGCCGAGGCGTATCCAAACGAGATCGATACGCTCGTCGCGATGGGTGGGTGGCCGACCTCCGTCGCCGGACGCAACCTCGTCTGGCGGCTGGCTGCGCGCGACGCGCTGCTGGTCAGCCCGCTTCCGGGCGGCAGCGGCGCGCGCGTCGCGGCGGGAATCACGCTCGTCGCCACCGTTCCCGCGGCGCTCCTCGCCAAGCTCGCTCCCGATGCACCGACCCTGCAGCAACTGATAGACGCGCGGCTGGTCGGCGCCCCCGACCCGGTCGACCTCGCCTTCCAGCTCGACGCCGTGCGGACCTATTCGCCCGCCGCCGGGATTGACCGGATCACCGCGAAAGTCGTCGAACTCAACTTCTCCGACGACATCCTCTACCCCCCCGCCGACCGCCCGCCGCTCCCGGCGCGCTTCACCCGGATCACGGTGCCAGCATCGGCGGCGACGAGCGGGCACGCGACGTTGGGCGAGCCGGGCGTGTGGCTGCCACTGGTGGCGTCTGCGCTCAAGGCGGCGTTGGGCCGCTGACCGTTCCCAAAATTCGAGCAAAATTTAGGGATTGCCGTTGAACATCGTTCCGGCAACTCCCGCCGACACTCGAGAGATCGATGCTCTCCTCGACGCCGCCTTCGGTCCGGGACGCCACGCGCGCACCGCGTCGCTGCTCCGCGCCGGGGCCGAGCCGATTGCCGGGGTCAGCCTCGTCGCGTGCAACGGCGAGAGGCTCCTCGGGTCGATCCAGTACTGGCCGATCGAACTCCTTGCGACTGACGGCGACGTCATGCGGCTGACCCTCCTCGGCCCGGTCGCGGTCGCAGCGGATGCGCGAACCCTCGGCCTCGGCCGGCGGCTGCTCGCGGCGTCGCTGGCAATCGCCGACGCGCGCGGCCTCGACCCGATCCTGCTGATCGGCGATACCAGTTATTACAGCCCGTTCGGCTTCGACGCCGGGGCGACCGCAGATTGGCAGCTCCCCGGACCGGTCGACCGCCACCGGCTGCTGCTGCGCCAGACCCGAGCGATGGCGCTGCCAGTTACCGCGACCGTTCGCGCGATCAGCGCCTTGAACTCCGACGCTGGAGAGTAACGCTCACCGCCGGCTCGACCGAAACCCCGGCAGCACTCAGCCGCGACATCGACCGGACTCGTTCAAAGGCACGACGCCCACTATAGGCACATCGACCATAGGAAGCCCGATGCCGATTGACCCCGCCCCAACGCTCGCAGAAATCGCGATCCTGCTCGGCGAGCGCAAGCTGCCGCCGGTGGAACAATGGCATCCGGCGCATTGCGGCGACAGCCTGATGCGGATCGCCGCCGACGGGACGTGGTTCCACGAAGGCAGCCCGATCGGCCGCGCCGAGCTCGTCCGGCTGTTCTCGACGATCCTGCGCTGCGAGGCCGACGGCAGCTACGTCCTCGTCACTCCCGGCGAGAAGCTCGACATCATTGTGGACGATGCGCCGTTCGTCGCGGTCGCGGTGACGAGCGAAGGCGAGGGGTCGGGCCGCACGCTCGCCTTCCGCCTCAACACCGGCGACCATGTCGTTGCCGGGTCCGGCAATCTGCTCCGCGTCGAGACCGCGGACGACGGCACCCCGCGCCCCTACCTCCATGTCCGCGGCGGCCTCGACGCGCTGGTCAACCGCGCGACCTTCTACGACCTCGCCGACTGGGCGCTCGCCGAGGACGCGACCCCGCCGGGCTTGTGGAGCGACGGCGTCTTTTTTCCGTTCGCAGCATGACGCTCCGTGAGCGGCTCGCCCGCGCCACCGGACCCGGGGAGGGCCGCCGTGGCGACTGGGACTTTCCCGGCAACGACGATGAGAAACCGGCGGCGCTGACCCCCGCAGCGGTGCTAATCGGGATCGTCACGCACGATCGCCCGACCATCCTGCTGACGCGGCGGACCGACACGCTGCGCCGCCACCCGGGCCAGGTCGCATTCCCCGGCGGGCGGATCGACCCGGGCGACGCCGACCCGACCGCCGCCGCGTTGCGCGAGGCTCACGAGGAGGTCGCGCTGCCGCCGCACGCAGTCGACGTCATCGGCGTGACCGACACGTATTCGACGGGCACGGGGTATCACATCGTTCCTGTCATTGGACTGATCGCGCCCAACCTCCCGCTGGTTCCGGCCGCCGACGAGGTCGCGTCGATCTTCGAGGTGCCGCTCGATTTCGTCCTCGATCCGGCGAACCACCAGCTGCGCCAAAGCGAATGGCAGGGACGGCTGCGGTCTTATTATGTCATTGGCTGGGAGACGCACGAGATTTGGGGGGCGACCGCGGCGATGATCGTCAACCTGTCACGGCGGCTGGCATGACCCGGGGGCGGGGGGCATGAGACTTGGGCCGCAGCCTTGGCTCGACGGCAAGGGGTCGCGCGCGATCGCCGCCGCGCTCGATGTCGAAGGCGGGTCGACCCGCCTCGTCGGCGGCGCGGTCCGCGACAGCCTGCTCGGCCTCAAGGTCAGCGACATCGATTTTGCGACGGTGTTCGAGCCCGCCGGCGTCGTCGCCCGGCTCGAAGCCGCGGGGCTCAAGGCGGTCCCGACCGGCATCGCACACGGCACGGTGACCGCGGTCGCCAACGGATTTCACGCCGAGGTCACGACGCTGCGCCGCGACGTCGCCACGGACGGCCGCCACGCGACGGTCGCCTTCACCGCCGACTGGCGCGCCGACGCCGCCCGCCGCGACTTCACGATCAACGCGCTCTACGCGAACCCGGTCAGTGGGGAGATCGACGACTTCTTCGGCGGGCTCGACGATCTCGCTGCGCGACGCGTGCGCTTCATCGGCGTCGCCCTCGACCGGATCGCCGAGGACCATCTGCGCATCCTCCGCTTCTTCCGCTTCTCAGCGCGATTTGCCGTCACGATCGATGCCGACGGACTGGCCGCGTGTACTGCCCGCGCCAACGACCTGATGGCGCTGTCGCGCGAGCGCGTCCGCGACGAAGTTGCAAAGCTGCTCTTTACCGAAGATCCGGCACCGACGCTGGCTGTGATGCTCGATCACGGTATCCTCGCGCCGGTTTTGCCCGAGATTGACCGAGCGCGACTTGCCGACTTGGTGCGGGTCTGTGCGGGTGAGTGTGCGGCCCATGTGCCACCGGGGTTCGCGCGGCGGCTGGCGGCGCTTCTGCCGGCCCACGCGGCGCTCCTCGACGACATCGCGACACGGTTGCGCCTGTCGAACGTCGAGCGCCGGCGACTCGTGCTGTCCGCTGATCGCGGAAAAAGCCTCGGCGAAATGGCATATCGCGACGGCATAGACAGCACGATCGATCGGGCGATCCTGAACGATAACGAAGGCTTGTCCAGGTTTGTTGCGGCTTGGTCAAAGCCGATCCTGCCGGTATCGGGACGCCACCTGATCGCGCGGGGCCTGCCACCTGGCCCCGAAGTCAGCCGCCGTCTTGGCGAGGTCGAACGCGAATGGATCGCCGCCGGCTTCCCCGCCGACATCGACCCCATCGTTTCCAAGGTGTTAGCCGCTTAAGCGAACTTGTTATCGCGCGGAAAACCCTGCGGCGGCATCCTCCCGGTGCCCCCGCGTGGCCCGACCCACGGCCCGACATCAGCCTCGGTCCGTGTCCGCGTCCCCGATCCGCCCATCGCCCACGACAGGCCGTCGGCGCGCTTGAAGCTGGTGACATCGGCAACCCCGCCGTCGCGGTATTTCTGCAGCGCGACGCCTTGCCCGCGTGCCATCATCGGAACGTCGTCGAGCTTGATAATCAACAGCTTGCGATTGTCGCCGACGACGCCGAGGTGATCATCTTCGGCCGGGATCGGGCGGACGATCTTGAGCATCGCCCCGGCGCGCGGCGTCATCACCTGGCGTCCCTTGCGCGTTTCGGCGAGCAGGTCTTCGCCTGCAACAACGAACCCGCGCCCGTCCGACGCGACGAGCAGCAACCGCTCCCCCGCCCGGTGGACGAACAGCGCGACGATTGCCGCCGCTCCGTCGAGGTCGATCATCAGCCGCACCGGCTCGCCGAATCCTCGCCCGCCGGGCAAGCGATCGGCGCCAAGTGTATAGAATCGCCCGGTTGCTGCCGCGATGACGATGCGATCGGTGGTATGGGCGTGGAAGGCGAAGGCGGGCCCGTCGCCCTCCTTAAACTTGAGCAGGTCGGGCGCGGCGAGGTCGACATGCCCCTTCATCGCGCGGATCCAACCCTTTGCCGAGACGATGACGGTCAGCGGTTCACGGTCGATCATCGCCTCGAGCGGGATCATCGACACCACCGGCGCGGTGCCGATCTCGGTCCGCCGCCGCCCGAGTTCGGTCTCGGGTCCATACCGCTTGCGCAGCTTGGCGAGGTCGTCGCGAAGGCGCTTCGCCTGCGCCTTGGGGCTGTCGAGAAGCGCGCGCAGCTTGCTCGCCTCCGCGCTTAATGCCTTATGTTCCTTTGTGATCTCGATTTCCTCGAGCCGCCGCAGGGCGCGCAGCCGGAGGTTGAGGATCGCCTCGGCCTGTCGCTCGTTGAGGCCGAAACGGCGCATTAGTTCGGCCTTGGGCTCGTCCTCCTCGCGGATGATGCGGATGACTTCGTCGATCGACAGATACGCCTTGAGATAGCCGTCGAGGAGTTCAAGCCGGTCGTCGATCTTCGTCAGCCGGAAGGTCGTGCGATTGGCGGTGACCTCGATCTGGTGATCGAGATACGCCTGGAGCACCGCCTTGAGCGGCATCACCCGGGGGACGTGATCGCGGTCGAGGACGTTGAGATTCAACGGAAAACGCGTCTCGAGATCGGTCAGCTTGAACAGGCTTTCCATCAGCACGGCGGGGTCGACGTTGCGTGATCGGGGTTCGAGGATCAAGCGGATCGCGGTGTCGGACTCGTCGCGGACATCGGCGAGGATCGGCAATCTCTTGTCGTTGATCAGTGCCGCAATGTCCTCGATCAGCTTGCCCTTCTGGACCTGATACGGAATCTCGGTAACCGCGATCGCCCACGTCCCGTTCCCCGCCGGCTCGACCGACCAGCGCGCGCGCAGGCGGAAACTGCCACGCCCGGTCGCATAGGCCTGCATGATCGCCGACGCCGGTTCGACCACGACCCCGCCGGTAGGAAAGTCGGGGCCCTTGAGATGTTGCATCAAGTCTTCGACAGAAGCCTCGGGGTTATCGAGGAGTTCGGTTGCGGCGTCGGCGATCTCGGCGACGTTGTGTGGCGGGATCGAGGTCGCCATGCCGACCGCGATGCCGCTCGCGCCGTTCGCCAGCAGGTTCGGGAAGGCGGCGGGAAAGACCTCGGGCTCCTCCTCCTCGCCGTTGTACGTCTCGCGAAAGGCGACGCTGTTCTCGTCGAGGCCGTCCATCAAATCGGCGGCGGCAATCGTCAGCCGCGCCTCGGTGTACCGCATTGCTGCCGCGTTATCGCCGTCGATGTTGCCGAAATTGCCCTGCCCGTCGATCAGCGGGTAGCGCAGCGCGAACGACTGGCTGAGCCGGACCAGCGCGTCGTAGATCGAGGCGTCGCCGTGCGGATGGTACTTGCCCATGACATCGCCGACGATCCGCGCGCATTTCTTGTAACCGGTCGCCGGATCGAGCTTGAGCAGCCGCATCCCCCACAGGATGCGACGGTGGACCGGCTTTAGCCCGTCGCGGACATCGGGCAGCGACCGCGCGGTGATCGTCGACAGCGCATAGACGAGGTAGCGTTCGCTCAGCGCATCTGCGAACGGGGTATCGAGAATTCTGGGGTCTTCGAGCATGGCGCGAGCGATACGGGTTCGCTCGCGCCGTGGCTAGGGTCGCCCACGGGGCTAAAACCGCAGCGAGATGCTCGATGCGATCTCGTTGGCGTGACCCTGGTTGGTCGACAGCGTGTTGATCGTCGTCACCGCGGGCGTCCCGGTGAACAGCGGGTCGGACCGGTTGATCGGCTCGCTCTTCACGAAGATGTGCGCGTACGACATGTTGACGGCGACAGCCTTGGTCACCTGCGCGGTGACACCGGTCGTCGCCCAGATGCGGTCGCCATCGGGGACGCGGGTCGTGCGATACGTATCGCGGGTCGGCGTCTGGTCGTACATCGTGCCGGCACGCAGCGTCAGCTTCTTCGACAGCGCACATTCGGCTCCGGCGCTGACGCTGTAGGTGTCGCGATAATTCTGCGCGCTCGACAGGAAGGTCACACCCGACGGCGTGTTGACGTTGATGTTCTTGAAGCGGCTCCACTTGTAGTAGCTGCCACCAGCGAGGAGGCGGAGCTTGCCGGTGCCGAAGGTCGCACCGACGCTGGCGATGTCGGGGGTGCTGAGTGGGGCGAAACCGCGCGTGCCGCCGTTGCTCGCGGTGAGCGGTCCGAGCAATGCGCTGATCGCGGCGACGCCTGATAGCTGGTGGTCGATGTGGCTGCGGTAATGCGCGCCGAGGCGGACCGCGCCAAGATCGACGCTGACGCCGGCGTTCCAGCCGAATGCTAGGTCCTGCCCGCGTATTTCAAGTAGCCCGTCGGGCAGGAGCGGCGACACGTTCGGCAGCGCGTTCGACAGTTTCGCGGTCAGCCGCTGGATGTCTAAGCCGCCGCCGATCGAGATGCGGTCGGTCAGCTTGTATGCCGCGGTCGGCTGGATGTTGAGGCTCTCGACGTCGGAACGGATCGAATCGTAGCGGCCGAACCAGCCGTTGTCATAGACGACCTTGACCCCGAACGGCGCGCTGATGCCGAGACCGAGCCACAGTCGCGAGCCCTCGATCTGCGCCGAGAAATAGCCCGACGGGATGATCACCGGCTGGTCGAAGGGATTGCCGCCGTTGCCGCCGCCGGTCGGGAAGCTGCCCTGGTTGCCCGCTGCCGACCGCGTGCTGCCGCGATTGGTCTGGCTCGATCCAACGAACAGCAGGTGGCCGCCAGCATCGACGCTGACGCCGGGCAGGTTGGTCATTCCAGCGGGGTTGTAGAACACCGTCGCGGCGGAATCGGCGGCTGCAGCCTCGCCGGCAAACGCGCGTCCGACCGCGATTGGCGACTGTTCCTGGAGGTAGAACCCGCCGGCGACCGCGGGGGCCGCCCCGCTAGCGGCAGCGAAGGCAACGGCGATAAAGCTACGGATCATTCGGGGTCCTCAGATCAGCGACCCCCCTCGTGCCGCGCTGCTAGGCTCACGACTCATTGATCAGAGCCAGAAGATGACGGTAGCGGCGAGCGCGATGGCGGAGAAAAAGACTGTCGGGCATCTATCGTAGCGAGTGGCGACGCGGCGCCAGTCCTTCAGACGGCCGAACATAATCTCGAT
>NZ_JANYGL010000141.1 GCF_025362435.1 Polymorphobacter sp. | reverse complement strand
CAGCTGTCGTTGCCGGTCTCGACGATGTCGCAGTGGTGGGTGATGCGATCGAGGAGCGCAGTCGTCATCTTGGGATCGCCGAACACGCTGGGCCATTCGCCGAACGTCAGGTTTGTGGTGATGATCACCGAGGTCTGCTCGTAGAGCTTGCTGATCAGGTGGAACAGCAGCTGCCCACCCGAACGGGCGAACGGCAGATAGCCGAGTTCGTCGAGCACCACGAGCTCGTGGCGGCGCAGATGGGCCGCGAGCGCACCGGCCTTGCCGATCCGCGTCTCCTCCTCGAGCTGCGTCACCAGATCGACGGTGTTGAAGTAGCGACCGCGTGCACCGGCGCGGATGACGCTGGCCGCGATCGCGCTGGCGAGGTGGGTCTTGCCGGTGCCGGTGCCTCCGACCAGCACGATGTTGCGGCGTCCAGGGAGGAACGAGCCTGCGTGTAGCGAGCGGACCAGCCCTTCGTTGATCGGGGTGTTCTCGAACACGAACGCGTCGATGTCCTTCACGAACGGCAGTCTGGCGGCCGTCATGCGGTAGCGGATCGAAGCCGCATGGCGATGTGCGCCTTCAGCGCGCAACAGATCGGTCAGGATCTCCATCGCGGTCCGCTGGCGCTGAACGCCAGTGGTGACCGCCTCGTCGAACGCGCCTGCCATGCCCTTGAGGCCGAGCCCGCGCATCGCGTCGATCATCTCATGCCGCTGCACGGATACCTCGCAAGCTGTCATAGCGGGCGCAGTTGGCGACCGGCGGGTGCATCAGGACCAGATCCTCAGGCGTGACGATGGATGCGGGTCGGGGCGGTTCTCGCCGTCGCGACAGGATGTTGAGGATCACCTCGTCGCTGACCACACCGGTATCGAGCGCTTCACGAACGGCGCTATCGACGGCGTCCAGTCCATCTGTGGTGACGGCGGCGAGCACGCGAACGAACCGCCGATCGGCATCGTCGTCGCTGCCCAGCTTGCGTCGTAGCCGAGCAAGCGCGGCCGGCAGGTCCCAGTCCTGGAACGGTGCTCCGTTCCTGAGCGCGCCGGGCTTGTTCACCAGCACCGGCAGATAGTGCCATGGATCGTAGATCGTCCGGTCGCGGCCGAAGAACCGGGCATGATCGGCAACGACCTCGTCGCCCATCCGCACGACGATCCGGTCGGCATAAGCGCGAAGCTGCACTGCACGACGCACCGCTTTGGCGGCAACCGAGTAGCGGTTCCGGTCGAAGCTGATCAGGCAGGTGCCGCTCACCGCGTGCTGCGTCTCGTGGAAGCCGTCGAACGGCGCCAGCATCGGCTGGAGCGCGGGCCGTTCCAACTCCAGCGCCTGCGCGACCGTCATCTCCTTGTGCTCGGGATGCGCGTGCATGGCTGCCCAGCGCAGGCACTCGGCCTCGAGCCAGCCGTTCAGCTCCTCCAGGCTGGCGAACCGCAGCCTGGGCTTGAAGAACCGACCTCGGATCGTCTGGACCTGATGCTCGACCTGGCCCTTCTCCCAGCCGGCCGCCGGCGAGCATGCGGTCGGCTCGACCATGTAATGATCCGCCATCACCAGGAAGCGACGGTTGAACACGCGCTCCTTGCCGACGAACACCGTTGTCACCGCGGTCTTCATGTTGTCGTAAATGCCGCGCAGCGGCACCCCGCCGAAGAAGGCGAAGCCGCGCGCATGCGCGTCGAACACCATCTCCTGCGTCTCGCGCGAATAGGCTCGCACATACACCGCCCGCGACGCGCACAGCCGCATGTGCGCTACCTTCACGCGCATCGGCTTGCCCGCGATCTCTACGTCCTCGTGGCTCCAGTCGAACTGGTACGCCTCGCCCGGCTTGAACAGCAACGGGATGAACGCAGGAACATCGCCGCCGGGATCCCTGCGGCGGCCATCAGCCCAGCGCCGGGCATAGCGCCGCACCGCGTCATACGAACCCTCGAACCCTTCACGCAGCAGCAGATCGTGGATCCGCGTCATCCGCAGACGGTCACGCCGATGCCGCGCTTCGTTCTCGCTCAGCAGCGTGTCGAGCCGTTCCTGAAACGGTCCGATCCGGGGTAGCGGCTGAACCGTGCGA
>NZ_JANYGL010000145.1 GCF_025362435.1 Polymorphobacter sp. | reverse complement strand
CAAGCAGTTCGGCTATGAGCCACTGAGCCGCTACCCGATCGTGCTGCCGTTCGAGGCACCCGCCGACAACTGCATGATCCTCGAACTCCGGCCCGGTGCGCTCGACGGCGTCGCGGGCAGCGTCCAATATGCCGACGGGTGGCTCGACCACTAACCGGCAGTTTTGCGATGCTCTCCGGCCGTTCCCCGCGGGCGATATATCGACTAGATTTCGGACTCGACGAGTCGCGGCACACCCGCTAGTCGTTCGCTATACGTTCTATTGGATCGCAAGGAAAAGCATATGGCCGGTGTCAACAAAGTCATTCTCGTCGGACGCCTCGGCAAGGACCCCGAAACCAAGGAATTCGGCAACGGCGGCCGCGTCGTCAAGTTCAGCCTGGCGACGTCCGAAAACTGGCGCGACAAGGGTTCGGGCGAGCGCAAGGAAAAGACCGAGTGGCATAACATCGTGATCTTCAACGAGAACATCGGCAAGATCGCCAGCCAGTACTTGAAGAAGGGCAGCGAGGTGTATCTCGAAGGCTCGCTGCAGACGCGCAAATGGCAGGATCAGTCGGGGGTCGAGAAATACACCACCGAAGTCGTGCTGCAGAATTTCAACGGCAATCTCACCCTGCTCGGCGGGCGGGATAGCGGCGGCGAGAGCGGCGGTGGCGGTGGCGGCGCGCGTGAAAGCGGCGGCGGCGGTTATGGCGGCGGGCGCGAATCGGGCGGCTTCGGCGGCGGCGCTGCTCCGGCGGCGAAGAAGCCGGCGTATCCGGGCGGCGGCAGCTTCAGCGACGACCTCGACGACGACGTCCCGTTCTGATCGGCGGAGACGTGGCCCCGGCGCCAACGGTCTTCGTCGCGCTCCTCCGCGCGGTCAACGTCGGGGGCACCGGCAAGCTGGCGATGAGCGATCTCAAGGCGATGTGCGACAAACTGGGCTTCATCGGGGCGCGGACGTACATCGCCAGCGGTAACGTCGTCTTCCGTTCAGCGGAGAGCGAGGCCGAGGTCAAGGCGGCCCTCGAAGCAAAACTTCAGGCGCACGGCGGCAAGCCCGTGGGAGTGGTGGTGCGGACCGGCGTCGAGTTAGCGGCGGTCCTCGCCGCGAACCCCTTCGCCGATCTCGCACCCAACCGGACGGTCGCGATCTTTCTCGACGCGGCACCGCCCGCCGACGCGATCGATCGCGCCACCGGACGCGCGGACGAGCAGATCGTGGCGGGCGTTCGCGAACTCTACGTCCATTATGGTGAGGGAATGCGCGATACGAAGCTGGTCATCCCGGCAGCGCGGGCGGGGACTGCGCGCAACATGAACACGGTCGCGAAGCTGGTGGCTATTGCCGCTGCCACCTGAGAGTTGGGGGCGGCCGGACAGCGCACAAAAGGTCATTAAACGCATTGGTTCAGCGACTTAACGGCCGAGGCGACTATTCTGCGCACTCGGAAGGTCACAGTAAGTTCAGGCTTTTGTACACCGATTTCGCGACGAAGCTCTCGCGCTTCGATTCCGCGAGACGATCGTGAAGCGGTGCCCACCGCATCAAACCGAATGTCATCCCGGCGAAGGCCGGGACTCATGATCACTGTCTGCGGAGATCATGGGTCCCGGCCTTTGCCGGGATGACATTCTTGTTGGGGCGGGACTCGAATCTTTGTGCGCTGGGAATTGAAATCGATCTTGCGTGGTCGTGTAGCCCCATCGCACGGGCCATTTTGCGAAACACTTGGCTGACGATGAGAAAGAGCGCGACTTGTCGCTCGGTGGCGACTCGATACGTCGACGCTAGGCGGACGGCTCGGGTGTAGGACAGCGCTTTCTCGCTGGGCCACACTATTCGCTGGGCGGGCCGCATCCCGCATTCGGCCTCTCGTCTCACAGGATACGCCCGGTCGGCAGTAAGGCGTCTCATCTCACGATGCCGCGCCTCACCTCGCGGCGCCCTGCGTCGGTTCAGCGAACCGCCCCCCTCAGTAGATCCCCTGAATCTCCAGCGGCAGCCGCGGTGCGGGCGGGTGGAGGAGGAGGCTGCGGTCGGGATCGTTTGCTTCCTGGGCACGAAGACGGTCGTACTTGACCTTCGCCGCCGCGACGACCGACGCCCGGTCGCGCAGGATCGTTGGGCGCAGGAAGACGAACAGCGTTCGCTTGGTCTGGGTCTGCTGGCGCGATTTGAACAAGTTGCCGAGCACCGGGATGTCGCCCAGCACCGGCACCTGGCTGCGGGTGTTGGTCCGGTCGTCGGTGATCAGCCCGCCGAGGACGATCGTGTCGCCGTTGTCGGCGAGGACCGTCGTCTGGATGCTGCGGCGGTTGGTGATCAGGTCGGCGGCGCCTGTGACGCTGCCGACGAGCGACGACACCTCCTGGCTGACCTCGAGGCGGATGCTGTCGCCCTCGTGGATGCGCGGCACGATGCGCAGCGTGATGCCGACGTCCTGCCGCTCGATCGTCGTGAACGGTGTCAGCGTGTTGCCGGTGGTGCTGAAGCTGCCGGTGCGGAACGGCACGTTCTGGCCGACGACGATCTCGGCGGGTTCGTTGTCGAGGGTGGTGATCGACGGCGTCGACAGCAGGTTCGACTTGGTCGACGTGCCGAGCGCCTGGACGAGGATATTGAAATTGCCCTTGCTGCCGCCCGCGAGCGACAGCCCGTCGCCGACCAGCCCGAGCCCGCCCGGGACCAGCGCGGCGATGACCGAGCCGAGCGAGACGCCGGTGTTCGAGAACGACGTGCCGCCGCTGACGCCGTTGATCACCGCCGCCCCGCCCGCGGCGAACTGGACGCCGAGCGCCTCGGCGGCGTCGCCGGTGACCTCGGCGATCGCCGCTTCGATCAGCACCTGCGGGCGGCGGACGTCGAGTTCCTCGATCAATTGGCCGATCGCGGCAATCGCCGCCGGGGTGCCGCGGACGACGATGGCGTTGAGCTCGGGCGCGGGCTGGATCGACAGGTCGTCGGTCTGGATGCCCGCCACCGGAGCCGTGCTGCCGCCGCCGGATGAGCCCGACCCGCCGACGAGTGCCGCGATCGCGCCGCCCGTCGTCGCGCCGCCGCCGTTGAAACCGCCCTGCCCGCCGAGCGCGCCGAAGCTGCCTTGCCCGCCGTTCGCGCCGTTGGCCTGGCTGCCGTTCGACGACGACGTGCCGAAGGTCGACCCCGCGCCGATGCTCGACCGCGACCGCGACAGGCTGCGTGCGACCGGGTTGGTCGCCGCACCCTGCTGGCCGCCGCCGGTTAACCCGCGAAGGACGTCCGTCACGCTCTCGGCATCGGCGAAGTTGAGGCGGAAAACCCGCGTCGTCGGCGCGCTGCCGCCTTGCTTGTCGAGAAGCGCCGCCATCCGCCGCGCCTCCGACAGGCTCCGCGCATCGCCGCGAATGAGGATGACGTTGCTGCGCTCGTCGACCGCGATCTTCGGCGACCCCGGCGCGGTGCCGTCGCCGAGGATTCGCGCCAGCGCCGCGCCGACATCCTTGGCGCTGGCGTATTTGAGCGGCAGGCTTTCGAACGACGCGCCGCCGCCGGCGTCGAGGTCCTGCGCCAGCCGCTCGATCCGGCGGACGTTCTCGGCATAGTCGGTGACGACGATCGCATTCGGGTTGGCCAGTGGCTCGATGCTGCCGAACGACGCGATCAGCGGGCGGAACACCCGCACCGCGGAGTCAGCCGGCAGGTTGCGCAGCGGCACGACGCGGGTGACGACGTCCTGCGAGCGGACGACGTTGCGCCCCGACGCCGCGGTCGCGCCGCCCTGGATCGCCGACGCTTGCGGCACGATCCGCCACGCCGCCCCCGACTTGACCGCGGCGAATCCGTAGACGCGCAAGACCGAG
>NZ_JANYGL010000144.1 GCF_025362435.1 Polymorphobacter sp. | reverse complement strand
GTTGAGATCATGGGTCCCGGCCTTCGCCGGGATGACACCGTTGGGGTAAGTCGAGTTCACCGCGCGAAATGATCTCGCAGCTACTCGGCGCTAAGTTCAAAATAAGTTCACACAGACGCGTGTGTTTTTGCGTTCAGCTTTCCGACTGAATTTCTCGATCGCCTGACAATGAGAAAGAACGCGTTTTGCCGCCCGGTGGCGACTCGATAGCGACGACGCTACGCGTACTGGGCGGGTGTAGGACAGCGCGAAAGGCAAGATCGCAGGTGCTGCGGACTACCGCGATCGATCGCGACCGCTGAGCGTTCAGGGCTTGGCGGCCACCTTGGTGCCGAGCAAAACCAAACGGTCGCCGGTAATCCCGAACCAGTGCGGGACGCCCGCCGGGACAAGGATCACATCGCCGGGCGCGAGCGGGCGCGTGGTGCCGCCGATGATCCGCGAACCCTCGATCAGGTCGGGCTTCACCGTCACTGGCTGTTCGAGCGTGCCCCCCGATACCAGCGTGCCGGCACCCGCGAGGACCGTGGCATACTCGGCCTGATCCGGATGGACCGCCGGTCGTGCGGGTTTCCGCCAGATCTCGATCGCGGCGACCGTCGCGCCGCTGCTCAACAGTGGCTGCCACGCGAACCCCTGCCCCGGCTTCATCGCCCGCTCCATCGCCGCGACCTGCGCGGTGACGTCGGCTGCGGCAGCGAAGCCCGTCGGATCGACCGGGGTTTGTGCCGACACGCTTGCTGCCAGCGCGAACGCGGCGAGCAGCCCGGCGCCGATTCCGTGCATCATGCGCGGCTGTCCAGCCGGATCGTCCGCCCCTCGCGGGCCGACCGATAGATCGCGGTAACGATCCGCATGTCGCGCAGGCCCTCCTCCCCCGACACGATCGGCTCCGCGCCCGAGCGGACGCATTGCGCGAGATGGTCGAGCTGGCCGGCGAACTGGGTCTTTCCCGGACCCGGCGGCGGCATGATCTCGCGCTCGCGGCCATCCTTGCCCAGCCACATGTAGTTGCCGTCGTAGCGCGTGGCGGGCTCGAGCTCGATCCGCCCCTGGTCGCCCATCAGCAGGACGTGGTTCTGGTTGGCGCTGTACATCGACTGGCAACCAGCGATCGCGCCCGACGGGAACTCGAGCGTCCACTCGATCATGTCCTCGACCTCGGTGAAGCGCGGGTCGCGGCGGTCGGTCGACTCGCGCGCGGTCACCGCGATCGGCTCCTCGCCGGTCATGTAGCGCGCCGCCTGCAGGCTGTAGACGCCCATGTCCATCAACGACCCGCCCCCGGCCAGCGCGCGCTTGAGCCGCCATACCGACGGGTCGCGCTGAACGAAGCCGTGTTCGGATCGAACATAGCGGATCTTGCCGGCGGCCCCGCTCCGCGCCAGCCGCATCGCCTCGAGATTGAACGGTTCGAAGTGACAGCGGTAGCCGATCATCAGCTTGCGCCCGGCGGCCTTGCACGCCGCGATCATCGTCTCGCACTCGGCGACCGACACCGCCATCGGCTTTTCGCACATCACGTGCTTGCCGGCCCGCGCTGCGCGGACGGTGTATTCGGCGTGCATCGAGTTCGGCAGGCAGACATAGACGATGTCGACGTCGGGGTTGTCGCGGATCGAGTCGAAGGTCGCATACGAATAGACCGAGCGATCGGGCAGGCCGTGTTCGGCCGCCACGCGCTTGGCCTTGGCTGGATCGCCGCTGACGACCGCAGCCAGCCGCGAATGTGCACAATTGGCAAACTGCGGAATGATCACGTTGAGGCCGTATGTGCCAAGCCCGACGATCGCATAGCCCAGCGGCCGGTCGGTCGCGGCGCGTGCGATGGTTGCCGGACCGGCAGCTATCGCCGCGGCAGATAGCAGAAGGTCGCGTCGTCCCAAATCCATGCCTTGCTCCCCAAAGTGCGGCTTCGACGTCGGCGCGGCATGCACGCCCTGACGACGATGAGCCAACTATGCGCGGGCACTTCGCCGACGGTCAATCGGCGTGTACTCCCTTCGGGCCAGCCAGTTCGGCTGGCCGGAATGCCGACCCTCAATCCCGGAAGCGCCCAAAATCGACGCAGCGTACCATCGCCACCTCGTCGAGGACGAAGGCATGGTTCCACGCCCCGTACACCGTCGACGCCTCCGCCATCGGGCCGCGCACTCTTAGTTCGATGATGTCGGGGATGATCCAGCCGTTGCGCATGTGAACATCGACGCATTCGATCGTGCCGCGGAGCAGGCGCTCCCACCCGGTCATCAGCAGCGCGCGTCCAGCCGCCATCTCGGGGGTGTCGGCGAGCGGATGCGCGTCGTCGAGGTACGTCCGCAGCACCGGATACCGCAGTGCCCGCAGTGCCGGCTGCATCGTATCGAGATCGCGGACTTCGCTCACACATACCCCTGTGACGTTATATCAGCCTGAACCCGTACTGAACTCGTGGTCAAGCGATAACGTTTCAGTTTTCGCACGGGCCTTGTGTAGTGAGGCGTCGGAGGCACGATATGACGGGTTCGATCGACGATTGGGCGGCGCTGGCGGCGAAGGAGGTCAAGGGGCGCGACCTTGACTGGCCGACGCCCGAGGGCATCACCGTCAAGCCGCTGTACACCGCGGACGACGTCGCCGGCATCGACCCCGGCCTGCCGGGGTTCGCGCCGTACACCCGCGGGGTCAAGGCGACGATGTACGCCGGGCGGCCATGGACGATCCGCCAATACGCCGGCTTCTCGACCGCCAAGGCGTCGAACGCGTTCTACCGCCGCAACCTCGCCGCCGGGCAAAAAGGCCTGTCGGTCGCGTTCGACCTCGCGACGCACCGTGGCTACGACAGCGATCACCCGCGCGTCTCGGGCGACGTCGGCAAGGCCGGCGTCGCCATCGACAGCGTCGAGGACATGAAGATCTTGTTCGACGGCATCCCGCTGGACAAGATGAGCGTGTCGATGACGATGAACGGCGCGGTCATCCCGTGCCTCGCCTTCTTCATCGTCGCGGCGGAGGAGCAGGGGGTCGCCCCGGCGCTGCTCGAAGGGACGATCCAGAACGACGTCCTCAAGGAGTTCATGGTCCGCAACACCTATGTCTACCCGCCGGCGCCGTCGATGCGGATCGTCGCCGACATCATCGCCTATACGGCGTCGACGATGCCGCGGTTCAACTCGATCTCGATCTCGGGCTATCACATGCAGGAGGCCGGGGCGACGCAGCTCCAGGAACTCGCCTTCACCCTCGCCGACGGGATGGAATATGTCCGTGCGGCGCAAGCCAGGGGCCTCGACGTCGATGCCTTCGCGCCACGGCTGAGCTTCTTCTTCGCCATCGGCATGAACTTCTTCATGGAGGTGGCGAAGCTTCGCGCCGCGCGGACTTTGTGGTCGCGGATCATGACCGGGTTCGGCGCGAAGGACGCCAAGTCGCTGATGCTGCGGACCCACTGCCAGACCAGCGGCGTCTCGCTGACCGAGCGCGACCCGTACAACAACGTCATCCGTACCACCGTCGAGGCGATGGCGGCGGTGTTCGGCGGGACCCAGTCGCTTCACACCAATGCGCTCGACGAGGCGATCGCGCTGCCGACCGACTTCTCCGCCCGGGTCGCGCGCAACACCCAGCTCGTCCTTGCCGAGGAGACCGGGATCACCCGCGTCGTCGATCCGCTCGGCGGGTCGTATTATGTCGAGGCGCTGACCGCCGAGCTCGCCGACAAGGCATGGGCGATGATCGAGGACATCGAGAAGATGGGCGGGATGACCGTCGCGGTCGCCAGCGGCTACCCCAAGCTCCAAATCGAGGAAGCCGCCGCCGCCAAGCAGTCGGCGGTCGACCGCGGCGAGACCGTCGTCGTCGGCGTCAACAAATACGCCCGCGATACCGACGACGCCATCGACATCCTCGACGTCGATTCGGACAGCGTCCGCGAGGGCCAGATCCTGTCGCTCGCGCATGTCCGCGCGACCCGCGATGCCGCCCGCGCCGAGGCGGCGCTCGACTCGCTGCGTGACGGCGCGGCGGGCGACGCCAACCTCCTCGCGCTCGCGGTCGAGGCGGCGCGGGCGCGGTGCACGCTCGGCGAGATCAGCAGCGCGATGGAGGACGTCTTCGGGCGCCACGCCGCCGTCGTCCGCATGGTCAGCGGAGTTTATGGCGCGGCGTACGGCGGCGACCCCGGCTATGCCCGCGTCCAGGCCGGCATCGCCGCGTTCGAGCAGCGCAAGGGCCGCCGCCCGCGCGTGATGATCGCCAAGATGGGGCAGGACGGCCACGACCGCGGCGCCAAGGTCGTCGCCACGGCCTTCGCCGACCTCGGCTTCGAGGTGACAATGGGGCCGTTGTTCCAGACGCCCGGCGAAGCCGCCACGCTCGCCGTCGCCGAGGACGTCGACATCGTCGGCGCATCGAGCCTCGCCGCCGGGCACAAGAGCCTGATCCCCGAACTCATCGCCGCATTGAAGGCCGCCGGGCGCAGCGACATCCGCGTCATCGCCGGGGGCGTCATCCCGGCGCAGGACTACGACTTCCTCCGCGCCGCCGGCACCGCCGCGATCTTCGGCCCGGGGACGAATATCGTGGCGAGCGCGGCGGAGCTGCTGCGACTGCTCGGGCATAACCTGCCGCCGGAGGGGATCGACGAGGCGGCGGAGTAGATTGACGCTGCACCGCAGATTGTTATAACACGCGTACTAATTGCGGTGGCGGGTTATGCACAAAGTCAAGATCATGGCGGTCGGCAACTCTGCCGGGATCATCCTGCCCAAGGAGGTTCTCGCTCGGCTCGGCGTGCAAAAAGGCGATGCTGTTCAGCTCGATTTCGATGGCGAGGGGATGTTCTTGTCGAAGGCCGACGACACCTACAACGAGTCGTTGGCCGCCGGTCGTGAGTGTTTCGGTCGCTATGCCATGACCCTGAAGGAGTTGGGCGAGTGACGGGCACCGTGGCGGCCGGGGACATCCTGCCGTCACAGCGCGGGATCGAAGCCATCCTGCGGGAGATGGTCGAGCGTTTCGGCGGCGTCTATGGCGTCCGCGATCTGGCGGCGATTACTGGGGCCTTGGCGCGAGTCGAGCGTGCCACGAATGACTCGAAGTCAACATTTAGTGTGGCCGCGGCGATCGGCTACAGCCTGTCGAAGACCGAGAAGCCGTCGATCGTGGCACGCAATCTTCGGGTCGCCTGGTTCGCCATGTTCGTCACCCTTCGCCTCAACGGCTGGTATCTTGATGCGCGCGAGAGCGATGCGACGGCGATCGTGCTCGGCGTTGCCGACGGATCGGTTGACGAAGCGGCGCTGATCGCGTTCCTCGAGGCGAATAGTCGCGAGGTAGCCCGATGACCGTCACCCACGTCCTCCACGGCAACACCCGCGACCTCGGCGGGTTCAGCGTCAGCCGCGTGCTGCCGCAGGCGGGCTTGCGCAACGTCGGGCCGTTCGTCTTCTTCGATCATCTCGGGCCGGCGGTGTTCGCGCCGGGCACCGGGATGGACGTCCGGCCGCATCCGCATATCGGGCTGGCGACGGTGACGTACCTGCTCGACGGCGCGATCGGCCACCGCGACAGCCTCGGCACCGTCGTCGATGTCGAGCCCGGCGCGGTCAACTGGATGACCGCCGGGCGCGGGATCACCCATAGCGAGCGCACCCCGCCCGCCGCGCGTGCCAGCGGCCAACGGATGCACGGCATCCAGTCATGGGTCGCGCTGCCGGGCGAGCATGCCGAGGACGCCCCCGCCTTCGCGCACCACCCGGCGGACACGCTGCCGACGATCGTCTTCGGCGGAGCCAAGCGCACCCTGATCGCCGGGACCGCCTTCCACGCCGCCTCTCCCGTCGCGGCGCTGTCCCCCATGTTCTACATCGATATCGACGCCGAGACCGGCGCGTCGGTCGCTCTGCCGGCCGAGCATGAGGAGCGCGCGGTCTACATCGTCTCGGGCGCGATCGACCTCGACGGCACCCGCTACGAGGCGGGGTCGATGGTCGTCCTCGCCTCCGGCGGCGAGGTCGCGTGGACCGCGCTCGAACCGACCCGGGCGATGCTCCTCGGCGGCGCGGCACTCGACGCCCCGCGCCTCATCGAATGGAACTTCGTCAGCGCCTCGACCGAGCGGATCGAGCTGGCCAAGGCCGACTGGCGCGCCGGTCGCTTCCCGCGCGTCCCCGGCGACGACGAGTTCATCCCGCTGCCCGGCAGTCCCGCCGCGGTCGCGCAGGGCGGAGCGACAAGCTGATGATCGCGCGAATCTGGCACGGCTTGACGACCCCGGCAAACGCCGATGCGTACCAGCAGTTGTTCCTCACGCACGTCGTCCCCGACGTCGAGGCGCGCAACATCGCCGGCTTCCTCCAGATCGACGTCCTCCGCCGCGACGTCGTTCTCGACGGGAGCGACGCGGTCGAGTTCACGACGATCATGGCGTTCGACACGATCGAGGCGATCGAGCGCTTCATGGGCGACGACCCGACCATCGCGCATGTCCCGCCGGAGACGCTGCCGCTGCTCCTCCGCCATGACGAGCGTGCGGTCCACTACGACGTCCTCGAACGCCGGGCCCAGTCCGAGTTCTCGCGCGGACGCCCGTAGCGCGGCGCTCGCCATGGCGCTAAAAGACCCCATGTTCATCCGCCTCACCGAAGCCGTCTCCGTCGCCGGGCAGATCGCCCCCGCCGACCTCGCCGCCGCAGCCGCCGCGGGGTTCACCCACGTCGTCAACAACCGCCCCGATGGCGAGGAAACCGGCCAGCCCGCGTCCGCCGACATGCAAGCGGCAGCGGAAGCAGCAGGGCTCGGCTACACCGCGATCCCGGTCGACCATCGCGGTTTCGACATGGGGCAGGTCGCGGCGATGGCGGCGGCGCTCGACGCATCCGTCGGCCCGGTCCTCGCCTTCTGCCGCTCGGGAACACGTTCAGCGAACCTGTGGGCGCTCGCCGAGGCCAAGCGCGGCGGCGACCCCGACGCGATCATCGCCGCCGCCGCGACCGGGCGCTACGACGTCTCGGGCCTCCGCGCGACCTTGGTCAGCCTGTCCGGCGCATGATCTTCGTCTCGATCCTCGGCATCCTGACGCTTGTCATGTTCGCCCGGGCGATCGGCTTCGCGCGCAACCCGGTTCTCGATGTCGAGGAGGCACGCCGCGTCGCCGAGGCGCAGATGCCCGGCTTCCGCGGGGTCGACGCGGTGATCGACGACGGCGGGCGGGCGGCACGGGTCCGCGGTAGCGACGGCCGGACCGCACGGGTCCGCGGCCACGGCGACCGCTGGGTAGTCGAGGTCGAGCGGTGAGCCACTGGCCCGACCCGATCGAGATGGCGACCCCGGCGTTCATAGTCCTCGTGCTCGTCGAGATGCTCGCGATCCGCTTCGGCGCCCGCGGCGACTATGACTGGCGCGACACCTTCACCTCGCTGACGATGGGGCTCGGCAGCACGATGGCGGCGGTGGTGTTCGGGGCGACGATCGTCGCGACCTACACTGCGGCGAGCCACTTCCATTTGTTCGCGATTCCCGTGACATGGTGGGCGGGGGTGCTGTGCTTCGTCCTCGACGACCTGCTCTATTACGCCTTCCACCGCAGCGCCCACCGCGTCCGCTGGTTCTGGGCGAGCCACGTCATCCACCATTCGAGCCAGCATTATAACCTGACGACGGCGCTGCGGCAGACATGGACCGGGTTCCTGTCGCTGAGCTTTGCCTTCCGTCTGCCCTTGCTGCTGATCGGCTTCGATGTCCGGCTGGTGCTGTTCGTCGCTGCGATCAACCTGATCTACCAGTTCTGGGTCCACACCGAGGCGGTGCGGCGGCTCCCGTTCGGGCTCGAATACGTCCTCAACTCGCCGTCCCACCACCGCGTCCACCACGGCAGCAACCCGCGCTACCTCGACCGCAACTATGCCGGGGTGTTCATCGTTTGGGACCGGATGTTCGGCACCTTCGAGGCCGAGCACGACGACGAGCCGGTCCGCTACGGCCTCGTCCACAACATCGCCACCTTCAACCCGCTGCGAACCGCGACCCACGAATGGGTCGCGATCGCCCGCGACCTTGGCGCCGCGAAGACATGGCGCGGACGGTGGATGACGATCGCGGGACCCCCGGGCTGGACCGAGACGGGCGAGCCGAGCACCGCCGACGCGATCCGCGCGGCTTGGGAAGCGCGGAGCGCGGCGGCGGAATAAGGACTGCGGGGTAGCGGCGGCCCTAGATCCTCCCCGTCTTCGG
>NZ_JANYGL010000126.1 GCF_025362435.1 Polymorphobacter sp. | reverse complement strand
GGAAAGTTCAGCCGCGCCAGCAGCGCCTTGAACCGCGGGTCGGCGCGCAGCGGGTCGAGCATGGGATCGCCGGGCAGGCTGAGGATGCGGCCATCGCGTCTCGCCGCGAGGCGTTCGAGCACCGCGAGCGCGCGATCGGGTTCACCACGCTGGGCATAGACCTCGGCGAGATCGGTACCGAGCTCCTCCGCGCTGAACTTCGATAGTGCGGTGAGCGCGCGGTCGGCGGCGGCGCGGTCGCCGAGATGCGCGAGGGCGATGGCTTCGCTGGCAAGTCGAGTCTCTTCGTCCTCGACGCGCGCATATTGCGCCAGCGCCTCGCGTGGCTTGCCGCTCAGCAGTAGCGCGTCACCGAAACGAGACCGTAAGGCGTCGTCGTCGGCCCCCATCGTGATCGCGCGCGCGGCGGTTGCGATCGCCTCGGGGTATCGGCGGGCGAACACCAGCACAAAGAATTTGTGAGCTACGACGCCCGGATTGAGCGGATCGAGCGCGATCGCGCGATCATAGAGCGCGACGGCTTGGTCACCTCGCCCCAAGTACGAGAAGAAGCTGGCAATGTTCCCCAGCGCGCGCGGATCGCTGCCGCCCAGTTCCAGCGCGCGGCGATAGGCGCGATCGGCACCCTTGAAATCGAGCTGCGCCAGGCGGGCAAGGCCGAGCGATGATTGGGCATAGGCGAGGCCGGGGGCGAGCGCGACCGCGCGCGCGGCGGCCGCCTGCAGGCCAGCCAGCGCGGCCATGCGCTCCGCCCCCGACGTCTGATTGGCGATGTTGGCAAGCACCGCAGCACGCGAGCCATAGGCGGTGGCGAACCCCGGATCGGCGGCGAGCGCGGCGTCGATCAGCGCGAGCTTGCGGCGCTGGTCGGGCAGATTGCTGCCGACGATCGCGCGCGCGCGCAGCAGCGCGTCCTGCGCGGCGGCGACGCGGGTGCCGCCGATGGTGAGCGCGGCGCGCTCGGCATGGCCGAAGCGGATGCGCAAGCTGCCCGCGACGTTCTCGGCGATGTCGCTCTGGATCTTGAGCGCGTCGCCCGCCGGGCGGTCGAAGCTCTGCGACCAGCGTTCGAGCCCGCTGAGGCCATCGACGAGCTGCGCGCTAACCCGGATCGTCGCGGGCGAGCGGCGCACGCTGCCGGTCAGCACCGTCGCCACGCCGAGCTTGCTCGCGGCCTCCTTGATGTCGGCGTCGCGCATCTTCTCCGACGATGTCCGCGCCGCGACCTTGAGCTGGGCGATGCGGGCGAGCGCGCTGCGCAGTTCCTCGGCGATGCCGTCGGAGAAGTACTTCTGCGCCGCATCGCCCGACATGTTGGCGAACGGCAGCACGGCGATGCTGTCCGTGGCCATCGCCGTGCCTGGGTGCAGCCACAACCAGCCGCCCGCGCCGAGCGCGCTGGCCGCAAGAACGCCGCCGCCGCCGATCAGCGCCTCACGCCGCCCAAACCGCAGCGCGGGCGCGGCAAACGGGTTGACCGCCGGACGCGGGTTGCCCTCGGCCACCGCACGCGCGGCGGCGAGCAGCGCCAAATACGCCGGGTCGTCGCGTTTGCCGTTCCAGCCGAGCAGTGGAAACGCCTGCGTCTCGCCGAACCCCAGCGGCGGCTCGACGGCATCGATGCGGACCGGCAGATACACCCCGCGCCGCTCGGCGCGCGTCGCCTCGTCGCGGACGAACTTGCCCTCGGCCGCGACCGACCGCTTGCTCCAGACGACGACGACGCAGCGCGCCGCGTCGAGCTGGTCCTGGATCGACTGCCGCCAGTCGCTGCCGCCCTCGATGTGCGCGTCCCACCAGACGCTCAGCCCGTCCGCCGTCAACGCATCGACCAGCGGCCGCACCCGCGCCCGGTCTTCAGCCTTGTAGGAAACGAACACATCGGCCACGCACCACCACCCCGATGTCGTTACGGGTCAGCTCTAGGCCCGACGAGGCTGGGTGGCAATGCGGTGCGGAAGCGGCATGAGAGCTATTGCCCCCTGCCGCTGGCACTCAAGTTCCGCATCCGTTATGGTCCTGCATGGGGAAAGCTTTGACAGTGCCACGGGCCGCCTCAGGTGACGGACCTCCGGAGATCCCATTCTGCCTGGATGTCGGCATTACCGGTCACCGCGCCGCCGCACTTGGCGACAGCGCTGACCTTCGCCCGCGCTTGTACCATGTCTTGCTAAATCTGCGCGATGCAGCGGCGCGATTGCATCGGACCACGGCCGGCGTTTTCGCAGCCGTCCCCTTGCCGCCGCGGCTGATCTGTCCGCTCGCCGAGGGTGTCGACCAGATTGCCGCCGATGCGGCGCTCGACCTTGGCTATGAGCTTCATGCAATCCTGCCGTTTCGCCGCCGCGATTACGCGGTCGATTTCACCGAAGCCGCCGCGCTTGCGACGTACGAGCGGCTGCTTTGCCGGGCCACGCGCGTCCTCGAGCTGCCGTGCGCGCGCAATCAGATACCATCGGCATACGCTCTCGCCGGGCGCGCAACCGTGGCGCATTGTGATGTGCTCGTCGCGGTTTGGGACGGGCTGCCGGCGCGCGGCGCGGGAGGCACCGCCGAGGTTGTCGAGCACGCGCTGCGTCGCGGTGCTCCGGTCATCCACATCCCGGTCGACGACACACTGCCGACGATGCTGATCTGGAGCGCGCATGAGCCGCATCTGCTGCAGACGCAGATCGACCAGTTTGCCGCGCGGAACCTCGACGATTTCGGTTTCGGTCCGCTGATCGATCAACTGCTCGCGCCGCCGCACGATCCCGTCGAGCGCTCGCATCTCGCGGCGTTCCAGAGCGAACGCCAGCGGCGGTTCAAGCCGCGCATCGAATATCCGCTCCTGCTCGCGGCGACAGGAGCGCGGCGGCTGCGGCGCACGGCGGTGATCGTTCCGCCCTACACTACCAGCGCCGGCGACGAATGGCGTGCTTTCGAGCACCAGGCGCAACCGTTCACCGAGATCATGCAGAATACGACCACCTGGCTCGCTGCCTATGCGTGGAGCGACCGGCTCGCGGCGCACTTCGCGCAAAGCTATCGCAGCGGTCATGTCTTCAACTTCATCGCCGGTGCAGTGGCTGTCCTGCTCGGCCTGTCCGGGCTGCTCTTGCCGCACGCCAAGCTTTGGCTCGCTTTTGCCGAACTGACGGTCATCGGCGGTTTTGTCGTCAATACCCGCGTCGGCGTTGTGCGAAACTGGCATCGTCGCTGGCTCGACTATCGCCAGCTCGCCGAACGCCTGCGATCGATGGCAAGCCTGACCCTGGTCGGCATCGCACAGCCCGACCTGCGTCCGGCGGCACGCGGCGCGTGCAGCTGGGTCGATTGGTATGCCGCGGGTGTCTGGCGGAGCATCGGGATGCCATCAGGCGAACTCTCCGGCGAAACCGGAAAACTGACACGCTCGATCATCAGCGACGATATTGCTCCTCAGGTGGCGTATCACCGCAGCAACGCCGCCGCGATCCATCGTCTTGATCATCGGCTGCAACGGGCCGGATCGTTGCTGTTCATTGCCTCGTGCCTCAGCTGCATTGCGTTCATCGGCGCGTACCTTGTCGACCACGCGTGGACGGTGACGCACGCTGCCGATTTTGTGGCGTTGTCGGCTGGACTGCCGGCGATCGGTACCGCATTTTTCGGCATCCGCGTGCAGGGCGATTTCGCGGGGACAGCGGCGCGATCGCACATTACCGCCGACCACCTTGCCTCGATCGCCAAAGCGCTGAGCAGCGGGCCTGTTACCCTGTTCCGAACTGCTGACGGAACCGAGGCCGCGGCGCGGGCGATGCTCGCCGATCTGGGCGAGTGGCGGCTATCGCATCAGCAACGGCAGCTTGAACTCAGCTGATCGGTGCTCGTTGTCCGAACGGTACAGTCAAG
>NZ_JANYGL010000119.1 GCF_025362435.1 Polymorphobacter sp. | reverse complement strand
GGCAGTGATCATGGGTCCCGGCCTGCGCCGGGATGACATCATTGTGGGTGGATCAGCGCGGCACCGCGTCGTCGTAGAACCGCGCGAGGTCGGCCTTCATCGAATGCAGCGCCTCGGTGTTGAGGTAGACCATGTGCCCCGACGGGTAATAGGCGAAGCGCAAGTTGGGGCGCAGCGTGCGGTCGATCTGGAGATGCCCAAGGTCGTATTCGGTGCCGAAGAACGGCGTCGCCATGTCGTAGATGCCGTTGAGCGAATAGACTAATAGGTGCGGGTTCTCGCGCATCGCTGCCGACAGGTCGAGCGCGGTGTCGGCGTTGGTCGTCGCGCCGCCGCCGCGCTGCCCCGGCGAGCGGTGGTTGAAGTCCCACTTCAGCGCCTGCGAATAATAGGTTGGGCGGTAGGTCATGTCCGAGGTGAAGCCGAGGTCGCGCGTCAGATAATGGTGGAAGCTCGACACGAAGGCACCGGTGATGCCGGAGTCCGACGGGTCGTATTCGGGTGATTCCGCCCCGGCGTCGACGTCGATGCCGGTAAAGCGGCTGTCGTAGCGACCGAGCGTCCGCCGCTGGTCGCGGAGAAGCTCCTTGCGGAAGCGGCCGAGATCGACGCGGAGGTCGCTGTCGAGGATGAACTTGACCGACAGCCCGGTGAAGCCCGCCATCTGCTGCGCGATTGCCGACCGCTCGGCGTCGGGCAGGTCCTGTCCCTGCGCCAGCGCCTGCGCATACGGCCCGCGCGAGAATGCCCGCGCCTGAGCAAGGAACGCGGGCAGGTCGGCGGGGGCGGGGATGCGGTGGTGATAGGCTGCGGTCGCGGCGTAGCTCGGCAGGTAGTTGATCAGGTCCTGATCGAGCCCCGCGGCGCGGCGGCCATAGTTCATGATCGACGACAGCAGGACGACGCCGTTGAGCTGCACCCCGTCCTGCGCCAGCCGGTACGACAGGCCGCCCGACCGCGTCGTGCCGTACGATTCGCCGAAGATGAACTTGGGCGCATTCCAGCGGTCGTTGATCGTCAGCCAGCGCTCAATGCCGCGGGCGAAGGCGTCGATGTCGGCATCGGTGCCCCACAGCGACTGGAGCTTGGTGTCGCCGAGCGGGCGTGAATACCCCGCGCCGATCGCGTCGACGAAGACGAGGTCGGACTTGTCGAGCAGGCTGTCGGGATTGTTGACCAGCTGGAACGGCGGGCCCGCGGTCGCCCCCGGGCTGTCGGTCCGCACGCGCACCGGCGCGAGCGAGCCCATGTGCAGCCACATCGTCGAGGAGCCGGGACCGCCGTTATACAGGAAGGTCACCGGCCGCCCCGGCTCGCCGGTGGTATAGGCGACGTAGAACATGCTCGCGGTCGGCTTGCCGTCGTCGTCGCGGATCGTCACCGTTCCGGCGGTCGCGGTATAGGCGATACTCCGCCCGCCGATGTTCGCGGTGTGGCGCGACGGCACGCGGAGCTCGCGAATCGGCGCGGAGGCGACGTCGCTGTCGCCGAGCTTGTTCTCGCGGGCCCGGGCGGCGCGCGGATCACCCGCCGGCTGGGTGTTGGTCGCGTCGCCGCGCCCGGCTTCGTCGGGCTCGGCAGCGGCGCCCCGGCGGCTCGCGGCGCGGTCGAGCGGCACTTCGGCCCCGCTCGCAGTCGACGAGCGGACCGGACGTTCCTGCGCAAAGGCCGGGGCGGTGAGCGAGGCAGCAAGCAGGAGCGCGACGGGAAAACGCATGTCGGGGGAACGCCTTCGGTTGGAGTCGCCCTATCGCTAACGCTTCACCCGAACGTGGTAAAGCGCGTCTTCAGGCCGCCGCGACCGGCGGATACAGCCGCAGGCGCCGGACCATCCGCGGGTCGCCGTCGATCACCTCGAACCGCCAGCCCGACGGGTGGTCGATCATCTCGCCGACCGCGGGCACCCGCCCCGCCAGCATGAAGACCATGCCGCCGAGCGTGTCGACTTCGCCGCCGATCTGGTCGGTCGCGAAGACGTGCCCGGTAGTCTCCTCGAGCTCGGACAATTCGAGCCGGGCGTCGGCCTCGTACATATCGTCGCCGATCGCCTGGAGCAGCTTCGCCCCGTCCTCGTCGTGCTCGTCCTCGATGTCGCCGACGATTTCCTCGACGAGGTCCTCGATCGTCACCAGCCCGTCGGTGCCGCCGAACTCGTCGACGACGATCGCCATGTGCGTCCGCCCCGACCGCATCCGCGCCAGCAGGTCGAGGACGCGCATCGACGACGGCACGAACAGGACGGTGCGGAGCAAGGTGCGGACGTCGAAATCGGTGAACGGCTTCGAGCTGACCGCATCGTCGAAGGTCGTCGCGATGCGGGTGTAGACATCCTTGATGTGAATCATGCCGACGACGTTGTCGAGGCTGCCCTCGAACACCGGCACGCGGCTGTGGCCGGCTTCGCGGAACAGCTCGACGAGGTCGGCAAAGCGGTCGTCCACGTCGAACGCGACGATATCGGCGCGCGGGACGGCGGCGTCGTCGACCAGCCGCTCGCCGAAGTGGAGCAGGTTCTTGAGCATCGTCCGCTCGACCGCCGACAGGTCGTCGCGGTCGGCGGGCTCGCCGACATGCTCGTCGATCGCTTCCTCGAGGCTTTCGCGCAAGGTCGGTTCGGCACCGCCGCCGGCGATCATCGTTCGGAGACCTCGCCACAAGCGCGTGGCGAAGTCGGTGCTAGGGTGGGGGTCGGCCATGTCCCTTAATCGGTTGCCGCGTACGGATCGGCAAGCCCGAGTGTGGCCAGTGCGGCGGTTTCGAGCGCTTCCATGTGTTCGGCGGCGGCATCGTCGCCGTGATCGAGACCGAGAAGGTGGAGCATGCCGTGCGCGATCAGGTGGCGCGCGTGGTCGGCCAGGGGCAGCCCCTTGGTCGCGGCCTCGGCGGCGCAGGTCTCGTACGCCAGCACGATATCGCCGAGCAGGACCTCGCCGTCGTCCGAATTGGCAAGGCCGTCGAGCAGGTCGGGCTGGACCATCGGGAACGACAGGACGTTGGTCGGCTTGTCCTGGTGGCGGTACTGCGCGTTAAGCGTCCGGACCTCGCCGTCGTCGCTCAACCGCACCGCGACCTCGACGGCATAGCCCGCCCGGTCGAGATGCGCATGCGTCGTCTGGGCAAGCGCGGCGGCGCAGGCGGCGGACGCCAGCGCCTCCCACCCGGCATCGCCCCAGTCCCCTGCAGCGACTTCGGTGTCGACGGTCAGCATCGCTCACCCATCCTGCGGCGGTCCTTCGTACGCCTCGACGATCGCGCCGACGATCGGGTGGCGGACGACTTCGCGTGAGCTGAAGCGGAGGGTGGCGATGCCGGGGATGCCGTCGAGCTTGCGGACCGCGTCGGCGAGTCCCGACGACGCCGGGTTGGGCAGGTCGACCTGGTTCGGGTCGCCGCAGACGACCATCCGCGAGCCCTGGCCGAAGCGCGTCAGGAACATCTTCATCTGCAGCGGCGTCGTGTTCTGCGCCTCGTCGAGGATGATGAAGGCGTTCGCCAGCGTCCGGCCGCGCATGAAGGCGAGCGGCGCGATCTCGATCTCGCCCGAACTCAGCCGCCGCTCGACCTGCTCGGTCGGCAGCATGTCGTAGAGCGCGTCGTACAGCGGGCGCAGGTAGGGATCGACCTTGTCCTTCATGTCGCCGGGGAGGAAGCCGAGCCGCTCGCCCGCCTCGACCGCAGGACGTGACAGGATCAGCCGGTCGACCGATCCGGCGACGAGCTGGCTGACCGCTTGCGCCACCGCGAGATAGGTCTTGCCGGTTCCCGCCGGCCCGAGCGCGAAGATGACGTCGTCGCGGCCGAGCGCCTCGATATATTTCACCTGCGTCGGCGAGCGCGGCACGATCGTCTTCCGCCGGGTGCGAATGACCACCGCCGGATTGGGGCCGCCGTCGTCGGCGAGCGTGAGGCCCGCGAGCGTCGGCTCGGAGCTCATCAGCACCGCCGCCTCGACGTCGCCGACGTCGACACCATGTCCCTGGGTCAGGCGATTATAGAGGGTTATCAGGATGTCGCGGGCGCGGGCGGCGCTGTCGGCCTCGCCCTCGATCGACACCTTGTTGCCGCGCGCCGCGATATAGACGCCGAGGCGGTTCTCAAGGACGATCAGATTCTGGTCGTACTGGCCGAACAGCGGCCCGAGCAATTGCGGCCGGTCGTATTCGAGCTCGAGCCGGACCCGGTCGCTGGCTCCCGTCACCGGCGACCCCGGGCGTTGCGGGTGCGAGCCGCTGCCCCCGGAACGCGTTCCCCCACCCGAACTGCTCCGGGGCGCTGGTTTCTTGGACACTAGGCGGCGGCTCGGGTCAGGATCACAGGCGCTCCTTCGAGGCTGTTGGGCTGTGCGTCGATCAGGTCGACTGTTACGATATCCCCGATCTTCGCCGATGGCGAGACGACGAATACCGATTGCAGCCATGGCGACTTGCCGATCAGCTGTCCGGGGCGGCGACCGGGGCGTTCGAGCAACACATCGCAGCGCTTGCCGACGCTGGCGCGGTTGAAGGCGAGCGCGGTTTCGCCGATCGTCGCCTGGAGCTCGGCGAGGCGGGCGTCCTTGACGTCCTCGGGCACCTGTTCGCCCATCGTCGCCGCCGGAGTGCCGGGGCGGGGCGAGTATTTGAAGCTGTACGCCTGGGCGTAGCCGACCTCGCGCACGATGCTGAGGGTGTCGGCGAAATCGGCGTCGGTTTCGCCGGGGAAGCCGACGATGAAGTCGCCCGACAGCGCGATATCGGCGCGGGCGGCGCGGAGGCGGTCGAGGATGTTCAGGTAGCTCGACCGGGTGTGGGCGCGGTTCATCGCCTTGAGAAGACGGTCGGATCCCGACTGCACCGGCAGATGGAGGTACGGCATCAGCTGCGGCAGGTCGCGATGCGCCGCGATCAGCTCGTCGTTCATGTCGCGCGGGTGCGACGTCGTATAACGCAGGCGCACAAGCCCCCGCACGCCTGCGATCCTCGCCAGCAATTCGGCGAACGTCGTCGTCACATCGCGATAGGCGTTGACGTTCTGCCCGAGCAGCGTGAGCTCACTCGCGCCGCCGGCGACGAGCGCCTCGGCCTCGGCGACGAGGGCATCGGCGGGGCGCGAGAGCTCGGCGCCGCGGGTGTAGGGGACGACGCAGAAGGTGCAGAACTTGTCGCAGCCTTCCTGCACCGTGAGGAACGCCGATGCGGGGATGACGGCGCGGCGCGGCGGCAACTGCATGAATTTCGACTCGACCGGCATATCGGTGTCGACAGCGCCGGCGCCGCGCAGCATCGCCGGCAGCCGGTGATACGCGTTCGGTCCGACGACGACGTCGACCGCGGGGGCGCGGCGGACGATCTCGGCGCCCTCGGCCTGCGCGACGCAGCCGGCGACGACGACGACCGGCTTGATCCCATTGGGCCGTCGCGACGCCTTCAACCGGCCGATGTCTGAATAGACCTTCTCCGCCGCCTTCTCGCGGATGTGGCAGGTGTTGAGGACGACGACGTCGGCACGCGCCGCATCGGGCGCGGCGGCATAGCCCTCGGCCTCGAGCAGCTCGCCGATCCGCTCCGAATCATAGACGTTCATCTGGCAGCCGAAGGTCTTGACGAAATAGCTTTGGGTCACGGGGCCTCGCGCGGGTGAAGCGCCACCATAAACCGCCACCGCCGCCGCGTCATCCGGCGTGATTGACTCGCCGGCGGGGGCGTTACAATCTGCCGGCAGATTGGAGGCCATTGTGCCGATCGCGCTGCTCGCCCTGGTTCTGACGACGGCGGTCCCGGCTCCGGCCATCGAGCCGCCGATCACGATCACCGGCACCCGGCTCAAGGATTATGCCGCCGCGGTCGACGCGTGCGTCGCTGGGCCATGCTCGCCGAAGAAGGACATCGTCGTCTCGATCCGCTATGCCGAGGCGCTGTTTCGCGGCGGCGATTATATCGGCGCGCGTGGCGTGCTGGCGAAGGCGGTGCGGCGGCAGGCGGGCGCGGGGGCGGTCGAGCCGGTCGCGCTGTCGCAACTCTATCTGGCGCAGGCGAACGTCGCCGCGCATTACGGCGAGCAGCGCGACGTCCGGACCGCGACCTATGCCAGCGCGCGGGTAACGCACGAATTCCTGCCGGCCGACAGCCCCGACCGTCTATGGGCCGACCTGCGCGTTGCCGATTTGCGGCTGGTCAACGATCGGGCAGACGGGTTCAAGGCGTATCGCAAGGTCGCCGCCGATGCGCGCGCGGCTGGCCAGCCGTCGATCGCCGCCGCCGCCGACATTCACCGCGCTTGGGCGCTCCACAAGACGAGGCTTGACTCGGAGGCAGTGCGCCTCCTTGCCGAACTCGCCGCCACCCCGGGCGACGCGGCGCGTCCGTACCGGCTCGTCGCGCGCGTCCTGACCGCGCGGATCGCCCGCGACCGCGGCGACAAGGCCGCGATCGACACGGTGCTGCGCGACATCGCCGGCGAGCCCGACCCCGGCCAGCCGCTGCTCGTCTACAGCCCGCCGCTGCCCCGGCCGACCGACCCATTCTATGTCGATCCGTTCGACGTTCCGGTCGACCATGTCGTCAAGTCGAGTGACTATGCCGGCTTGCAATGGGTCGACATCGGCTTCGGCATCGCCACCGACGGCACTGTCGATACTCCCGAGGTGCTCCGCAGTTCGCGGTCTTCGACGTGGGCGGCACCGCTGGTCAAGATGATCGCCGGGCGCCGCTACACGCCGTCGGCAGCGACTGCCGGCGATGACGTGCCGGGCCACTACCGGATCGAGCGCTACACGCTGACCGCCGACTTCTCGGTGCCGGTCGGCTCGCTGATCCGGCGGCGCTCGCGTGAACCGCATTACGAAGAGCTCGACCTGACCGACGGCAACGCCCCGCCGCACGCGCCGGGCTGATCGTCGAAGGGCAGGATGAGTTCAGTCACGACCCTCCCAGTTGGCATCCCGGCGTAGGCCGGGACCCATGATCACCGCCTGTAGAGATCATGGGTCCCGGCCTTCGCC
>NZ_JANYGL010000116.1 GCF_025362435.1 Polymorphobacter sp. | reverse complement strand
GGGTCCCGGCCTGCGCCGGGATGACACTCCGTAATTCAGTGCTGCCCTCCAGCATCACGCTGGCGCTTCGACCTCAGTGCTGCGAAACCGGCGTCCGCACGATCATCCCGTCGAGCGCGGGCGACGCAATGATCTGGCAGGCGAGCCGACTGTCGGGGGTGACGCCCTCGGCGAAGTCGAGCATCGCCTCCTCCATCTCGGAGCGCGTTCCGGCGGCGGCGAGCCACGCGGCGTCGACATGGACGTGGCACGTCGCGCAGGCACAGTTGCCGCCGCAATCGCCGTCGATGGCGGGGACGCCATTCGAGACCGCCGCCTCCATCAGCGAGTCGCCGTCCTCGACCTCGAGCGTGCGGGCGCTGCCATCGACCGCGATGTAGGTGATCTTCGCCAATACCGTTCCCCGCTTCAGGCCGGAATACGGACCGGCAGGCTCGCATAGCCCTTGACGAAGGCCGACGGAACCCGCGTCGGCGCACCCATGATCTCGATTGTCGGGAAACGCTTGAGAATTTCGTCCCAGACGATCTTGAGCTGCATCTCGGCAAGGCGGTTGCCGACGCAGCGGTGGATCCCAAAACCGAACGACAGATGCTGGCGCGGGCGAGCGCGGTCGACGATGAAGCTGTCGGGGTCGGCGATCGAGCGCTCGTCGCGGTTGCCCGAGACGTACCACATGACGACGCGGTCGCCCTTGCGGATCGTCTTGCCGCCGAGCTCGACGTCGGTCAGCGCGGTCCGCCGCATGTGCGCGAGCGGGGTCTGGTAGCGGATGATCTCGCTGACCGCCGACTCGATCAGCCCCGGGTTGGCCTTGAGCTTAGTCCATTGATCGGGGTTCGCCGCCATGAAGGTCAGCCCGCCGGTGATCGAATTGCGCGTCGTGTCGTTGCCGCCGACGATCAGCAGGATCAGGTTGCCGAGATATTCCATCGGGATCATGTCGCGCGTCGCCGGGTTGTGCGCGAGCATCGAGACGAGGTCGCCCTTCGGCTCGGCATTGACCCGCTGGTTCCACAGTCCGGTAAAATAGATCAAGCATTCGAGCATGATCGCCTCGCGCTCGGCCTTGGTCGGGTTGCCCGGGATCGTCTCGTCGGCAGTCGCCATGTCGGACCAGTAGGTCAGCAGCCGGCGGTCGGCCCAGGGAAAGTCGAACAGCGTCGCCAGCATCTGCGTCGTCAGCTCGATCGAAACGCGGTCGACCCAGTCGAAGGTCTCGCCGCGCGGCAGCCCGTCGAAGATCGCCTGCGCGCGCTCGCGGATCAGGACTTCGAGGTTGGCGAGGTTACCCGGCGAGACGATCGGCGACACCGCCTTGCGCTGGACGTCGTGCTTGGGCTGATCCATCGCGATGAACATCGGCAGGATGAAATCCTTGTCCATGTCCTTCGCGGTGATCCCGCCGAGGTGCGCGTCCGACGAGAATTGCGCGTGGTTGGTGTCGACCGCCATGATGTCGGCGTAGCGCGTGATCGACCAATACGGCCCGAAGCGGCCGTTGGCATGATAATGCACCGGATCCTCGTCGCGCAGGCGCTCGAAATACGGCCAGTGCGTGTCGTTCACCCACAGGTCGGGGTCGGTCATGTCGAAATCGTCGAGCGGCATCGCATAGGCACGTTCGCGCGCCGCGACGAGATGCGGCGGCTCGTTCGCCCGCGTGGCCGCGAAATCGATCGCCCGTGTCGCCATGTCCATCTCCCAAGCGCTCGTTATCGAGTCTGCTCAAGAATCTGCACTACGACTACGCAAAGAGCAAGTGGCGCTCGCGCGGCACCGCCGACCTACGCGGCGGCGACGATTGCCTGAGACCGGCGACGCATCGCAGCCCCGACGAAGGCGAATCCGGTCACCGCGAGCGCCCATGTCGCCGGCTCGGGAACTCCGCCGACCACGGTCGCCGCGTTGCCGATCGTCTGGAGTCCGGTCCGCGGCTCGACTTGCGCCGAGGCACTGTTGAACGACTCCGGAACGACGCTCGCCCCCTGGAAGCACGCATCGAAGGTGCTGGCATTGCAGTAATATTTCATACCGGTGCCGAAGCTGCCCTGCTGGAAGACAAGTTAACCCGCCGGGCCGCTATAGTTGAACAGCAATGCCGACGTAGTCGCGGTGAAGTTGGTTCCATTGTCGACGACAACGCTGTCGGCACCGGTCAGCACGACCGAGGCACCGATCCCGTTGACCGTTAAATGGAAGCCAGTCACGTCGGCGGCCGTCAGGGTCCCGAAGCTGCCGTCGGTCGTGATCGTCCCGACGACACTGCCGTCGCCGATCGTCTGGTTAACATTGTAAACGATGGATGCAGCCGCGAGTGGCGACGTCGCAAGCAACAGCGCAATTATCGGTACGGTTTTGAACACCCTCGGCTCCCCCTGCTCGCAATGCGTCTTTATGTCCTGATAGTACGAAATAAGTAAAGTGTTAATTATTGTAAAGCAGGAATGATCGTTTCGGCCTGACTGGGGTGTGATTTGGCATCACTTCAACGCCAAGTCGGCTCGCAGTACTGAACGCGTGGCAGTCATAGTTAACGGATAGCAATGACGTCAGCGGATTGGTCAATGACATCTACAGCGCCATCATGTTCACGGTACCGTGCTGGGGCGTCTGGTGATCGGCGGCACGCTCCTTGCGGTGGCCGCTCATTACAACATCGACGTCAGGACCGCGCAGCAGGCCGCAGTCGCGACACTGACACTGATGGTCGGCGCGACCATCGCGACATCGTAGGATTTCTGAGCGGAGCTTGAGCCAGCCCGGCGGAACCCCTATCCCGCCGCGATGACCACGCTGACAATCCGCCGCCCCGACGACTGGCATGTCCACTTGCGCGACGGAGCGATGCTCGCCGCCGTCGCTCCTTTCACCGCGCGGCAGTTCGCGCGCGCGATCGTTATGCCCAACCTCAAGACGCCGGTGACGACGACCGCGCTCGCGGTCGCGTATCGCGAGCGGATCGCCGCCGCCGCGCCGGGCTTCACCCCGCTGATGACAGCATACCTGACCGACACCACCGACGCCGCCGACCTCATCTCCGGTGCCACCGACGGCGTGCTCACCGCCGCCAAGCTGTACCCGGCGAACGCAACGACCAACTCCGCCGCCGGAGTCACCGACATCGCGCGGATCATGCCGGTGCTCGAGGCGATGGCCGGCGCTGGGCTGCCGCTGCTGGTCCACGGCGAGGTCACCGCCGGCGACATCGACATTTTCGACCGCGAGGCAGTGTTCATCGACCGCATCCTGTCGCCCCTCGTCACGCGCCTGCCCGAGCTGCGGATCGTCCTCGAGCACATCACGACGCGCGAGGCCGCCGATTTCGTCACCGACGCCGGGCCGAACGTCGCTGCGACGATCACCCCGCACCACCTCCACCACAGCCGCAACGCGCTGTTCGCCGGCGGCATCCGTCCGCATCTGTATTGCCTGCCGATCCTGAAGCGCGAGACGCACCGGCTGGCGCTGCGCGCAGCGGCGACCTCGGGCAGCGCGAAGTTCTTTCTCGGCACCGACTCGGCACCGCACGCGGTCGACACCAAGGAGGCGGCGTGCGGTTGCGCCGGGGTGTTCAATGCCCCCTTTGCGATCGAAAGCTATGCCGCCGTGTTCGACGAGGAAGCCGCGATGGACCGGCTGGAGGGGTTCGCTTCGCTCCACGGCCCGGCGTTTTATCGGCTGCCGGTGAACGAGGCGCGGGTGACGTTGGAGCGTGGGGTGACGGTGGTGCCGGAGCGGTTCGGGGACTTGGTGCCGTTCCATGCGGGCGAGACGCTGGGGTGGCGGATCGCTGCTTAGTTCCTCCCCCGTCTTCGGGGAAAGGGGACCATGCCCTTGCATGGTGGAGGGGCAGTCGGACAGGCTCGAAGATCGAGCGTGTCGCGCCGCCCCTCCACCACGCCTGAAGCGGCGCGGTCCCCCTCCCCCGAAGGCGGGGGAGGATTTAGATGCCGCCCCTAGTTCAGCCCCGCCTTCAGGAACGCCGCGCTCTTCGCCAGCAAATCCTCGCGCGCAACGGTGTCGTCGATCTGGTGGTCGAACCCCTTATACTCGACGAAGTCGACCTTCCTGCCCGCGCTCCGCAGCGCGGCGACCATTGCCCGCGACTGTTCGATATCGACGTTCAAGTCGTGGTCGGCGTGGAAGATCAGCACCGGGGCGACGATCTTCGCGGCGTTGCGCGCGGGCGACCCGGCGAGGACGTGGGGCCCCTGCCCGACCATCGCGTCGATCAGCTTGACGTTGGTGAAGTGCAGATATTCGTCGCGCAGCATCGCGAGGTCGGTCACGGGAGCGACAGCGACGGCAGCGCGGTACAGCCCGGGATCGAGGACGTTGGCCTGGAGCGCGGCATAGCCGCCATAGCTCCAGCCGAAGATCTCGAGCTTCTTCGCGTCGACCCCCTGCGTCACCAGCCAGCGCGCGCCGTCGTTGACGTCGCCGATCGCCAGCGGCCACGACTGGAAGCCGTTCTTGGCGAAGAACGCGTCGCCATAGCCCGACGAGCCGCGGAAGTTCGGCTGGAGGACGGCATAACCCTGCGCCGCGAAGAACTGCGGCAGCCAGTCGAACCCGGCGGCGTCGCGCGCCGACGGCCCGCCGTGCGGCATGACCAGCCCCGGCAGCCCGCGAGCATCGCTATGGCCCGGCGGCAAGGTGAGGAACCCGGGGATCATCGTGCCGTCGTGCGCGGCGTAGCGCACCGCCTTGACCGTGCCGAGCGCGACGCCGTCGAGCGCCGGATAGACGTCGACGAGCGGCGCGAGCTTCCGCGCGCTGGTGTCGTACAGGTAATATTTGTCCGGGGTGCTCGCGGCGTCGGCGAGGATCAGCTTCTTGGTGCCGTCCCAGCTTTCGCCGGTGATGTTGATTCCCGGATGCCCCGGCAGCGCCTTGGCCAGCGACCTCGACAGCGCCGCAAGCTCCGGGTCGAAGTAGCTGAACTCGCCGCGTTCGAGGGTGTATTCGGCGGCGACCGGGCGGCGGTACTTGCCGATGCGCAGGACGCCGTCGACGTCGACCTCGGGATGCGAGAACACGAGGGTGCGCGTCGCCGTGCCGTCGGTCGAAACCGCGTACAAAGCCTGCCGTCCCTCGAGCCCGGCAAGCTGGTAGACGTGGTCGCCCGAGGCATCGAAGCCGACGAATTCGGTGGCGCGCTGGTCGCTCAGCGCGACGTGCGACAGCGGCAGCCAGCTGGCATTGCCCTTGGCGCGGACCGCATAGGTCATCGTATCGCGCATGATCCCGTCGGGGTCGGCGGCACCAGTCCCGCGCAGCCTGACGTTGCCGTGGCCGTCGGCGGCGAGCATCAACACCTGCGGGCTCGGCCGCTCGATGAAGCGCCGCGCGCCGGTGTGGACGTCGACGAGCGCCGCGCCGGTGCCCTCCGCCGCCGGCTTGATGTTGCTGCCGGTGGTTTCGGCGGCCGCCGCGCTGGCTTCCATCAGGACATGATCGGGGTCGTCGGGCAGCCAGTCGAGGATCGCGCCGCCATAGCGCTCGCCGCCGCGCTTCTCGCCGATCAGCTTGCGGTTGCCGCCGTCGGTGTCGATCGCCATCAGCCGGATGAAGCTCGACGCCTTGCGGTAGATGGCGACGTCGAAGACTCCGTACAGCGTGCAGATCAGCCGCGTCTCGCTCTTGAAGCCGCACCGGCGCGGCGTGACGTCGAGCGCCGATCCGGCGAGGATCATCTTGGTCTCGCCGGTCTTGAGATCGGCGACGGTGACCGCATAGCCGCCGGTCTTGTACGCCCCGACGTAGACGATCTTGTCGCCGTCGGGCGACAACGCGACGCTGGTCGCGGCGGGCCGGGCGGCGAAACGCGCAGCGATGTCGTCGGCGACGGCGGGAGACGCGAGGGCGAGCGCGGCGACGCCGATCAGATAGCGCATGGTGATCCCCCCGAATTGCTCGCCGAAACATAGCATTGGCGTGGGGGCTTGCCAGTAGATTCCGGCGTGGCGGAAGAAGTTTGCGCGACACCTTCTAACTCCTCCCCCGCCTTCGGGGGAGGGGGACCGCGCCGCTTCAGGCGTGGTGGAGGGGGCCTCTCAAAAGGAGGGCACGGTGCGGTGCCCCCTCC
>NZ_JANYGL010000065.1 GCF_025362435.1 Polymorphobacter sp. | reverse complement strand
CGAACAGCATCGGTTTCGCCAACCACGACGTTTATACCGACACGGTCACCGCCGCGAACACAGTGGTGCATGCCGCAGCGTCGGTCACCATCCACGCCGCGTACACGGCCTCGCAGGTCGGAAGGACCTACACCTTCCCCGCCGTAACCGCTTTTCACGTTCAGGTGGTCACGACCGCCGCCGACGGGACAAAAACCACCACGGCCGCCTACGTCTCGACGACGACACCGGCATACAGCTACACGGTCACGGCCAAGGGAAATGCCACGACGGGAACTGCGATGAAGACAGTCCTGGCCTACACCGCGACCACGTCAGCGAAGGTTACCGTTCACAAGCTGACCGCGAACGCCGGTGTCCTGTCGAACATCTCGACCGTCGCAAGCGGGGCCTACGCTGGATCGACCCTCACCAACTTCAGTTTTCTGAACAGCAAGCTTGCCCATTATGTCAATGGCAAGGCTGCTTACTTCACTCTGTCGGCGACGTCATCGGCGCAGGCGAGCTTGACGACGATCCCGGGCCTCGGCACGGTCCTCGGCCAGCCGCTCCTGACGGGAACCTTTCAGTTTTTGTCGGCCACGGCATTCAACATCGGCAGCTATCACGTGAACGTCGGTGACGAGTTCCTGAGCGGCAGCTTCTCCGGTGCCGGCATCCTCGCCTTCCTCCACGGAACCACCGCGAGCGTTCAGGCGTCGTCGGCGGCGGCCAATACGAGCGTGACGTTCAACGACAGTGCCTTCCTCGACTTCCACAATGCAAATCACCCAATCACGGAAACCGACGCGACCTTCAACATGAACGCAATCGCGGCCGGAGTTGGCATTCTCAATACAAAGAGCTCACTCAGGAGCTTCATTTCGTCCGGGTCGACCCAGTTCTCTTCGGACCCGGCGCCTCTGGTCGCGATCGTGCCTGAGCCCGCCATGTGGGGCCTTCTCCTCACCGGTTTCGGCATGGTCGGTTTCCAGGCCCGCCGCCGCACCCGTACAACGAGCGTCATCGCCTAGGCCTGCGCAGAGCGCCGCAAGGCGACGATGCATTAAGAAAACGCGCACTTCAGTGCGCGTTTTTTTTTGCGCGTTCGGCTTATGACGGCGTAACGGGTCTAAGCCGAAGCCAAGCCATCGTCGCGACCGATCAACCCCTCTGATATCGCCTGTCTATTCAACCCCTGGCGCTTCGCCCGACGAAATTCACGTCAGCGAATCTCCGGCTTTCCGGGAGATCATGACAGCGAGCTGATGTAGGAGCTTCGTTGCAAGAAACCGCTGTCCTACAGGACCAATGAACTCATAGCGTCGACCGATGACCCAAGTCACCCCACAGCAAACCGTCCCTGCCGATCCCGCCAACCCGCACGCGCCCACCTGCGAAGATGCGGATTGGCGGGACAGCGCGTCGCGGCAATCGACCGGTGCCGCATGCGCCTCACCCTCCCTCGGGATAGATCCACCAGCAACGCCGGCATTGCGCGCGCGCCGTGATGGTTGGACCACAGTGCGGCAGGCGATATTCCTCGCCGCACTCGGCGATGGTACCGGAGTTGCCGCTGCAGCGAAGGCCGCCGGCATGTCCCGTGAGAGCGCCTATCGCCTCCGGCGCAACCCGCGCGCCGCGGTCTTTGCCACGCGATGGGCCGCGATCGACGCGATGGGCAAGATCAGTCCGGACCTGGCGGCGCTACTGAACGACGAGAACCGTGACACCAGCCGTGTCGACCCCGGCACGTGGCTCGAAGCCCGGGCGATGCGTCCGCGCTTCAACGACTGGCTTGTTCACCGGCTGACCGCGTTGGAAAAGCAATGTCGAAAAGCCTGAACTTCGTGTGACCTTTGACCGGCGTCAGGTGACGGTCGCCGCCGAAAAACAATCTCCGGAGAATGGCTTGTCCCATCCTCCGGAGATTCGTTCAGACTTGCGGGGCAGGCTCACCGAAGCCCCCGCGGCGCCCCGTCTTGGGGATCGCCGACAGCCCGGCACCGAGCGCGACCGGGGTCGTCGAGCGGATGTCGTTGCGGTCGACCCGCTCGCCCGCCAGCACGCGCTTGATCTCGTCGCCCGACAAAGTCTCGAGCTCGATCAGCGCTCCGGCCAGCGCATGGAGCTGGTCGATATTGTCGCTCAGCACCTGCTTGGCGCGGTCATAGCCGTGGGTGACGATCGACTTGACCTCGGAGTCGATCATCCGTGCCGTCTCCTCGGACACGTTCTGGGTCCGGGTGACGCTGTGACCGAGGAACACTTCCTCCTGGTTGTCGCCGTACTTGAGCGGCCCGAGCTTGTCGGACATGCCCCACTGCGTCACCATGTTCTTGGCGAGATCGGTGGCGTAGCTGATGTCCGACGACGCACCGCTCGACACCTTGTCGTGGCCGAAGATCAGTTCCTCGGCAACGCGACCGCCCATCGACACCGACAGGTTGGCGTACATCTTGTCGCGATGGTAGCTGTAGCTGTCGCGCTCGGGCAGTCGCATGACCATGCCGAGGGCGCGGCCGCGCGGAATGATCGTCGCCTTGTGGATCGGGTCAGACGCCGCCTCGTGGCACGACACGACCGCATGACCGGCCTCGTGATACGCCGTCATCTTCTTCTCTTCGTCGGTCATGACCATCGACCGGCGCTCGGCGCCCATCATAACCTTGTCCTTGGCATCCTCGAACTCCTGCATCGCCACCAGCCGCTTGCCGCGACGTGCTGCAAGCAGCGCCGCCTCGTTGACGAGGTTGGCAAGATCGGCGCCCGAGAAGCCTGGCGTGCCGCGTGCGATGACCCGACCGTTGACGTCGGGGGCGAGCGGCACCTTCTTCATGTGGACCGCAAGGATCTTCTCGCGCCCCTCAATGTCAGGACGTCCGACGATAACCTGGCGGTCGAAACGGCCCGGACGCAGCAGCGCGGGGTCGAGGACGTCGGGGCGGTTGGTCGCGGCGACGATGATGATGCCCTCGTTGCCGTCGAAGCCGTCCATCTCGACGAGGAGCTGGTTGAGCGTCTGCTCGCGCTCGTCGTTGCCGCCGCCGAGCCCTGCGCCACGGCTACGCCCGACGGCGTCGATCTCGTCGATAAAGATGATGCACGGCGCCGACTTCTTGCCCTGCTCGAACATGTCGCGGACACGGCTTGCGCCGACGCCGACGAACATTTCGACGAAGTCCGACCCGGAGATATTGAAGAACGGCACGTTGGCCTCGCCGGCGATGGCACGGGCGAGCAGCGTCTTGCCAGTGCCCGGAGGTCCGACGAGCAGCGCGCCCTTAGGAATCTTGCCGCCGAGGCGGTTGAACTTCGACGGATCCTTGAGGAACTCGACGATCTCCTGGAGCTCCTCGCGCGCCTCGTCGATGCCGGCGACGTCGTCGAAGGTGACTCGGCCTTCCTTCTGCTGAAGCAGCTTGGCGCACGATTTGCCGAAGCCCATCGCGCCCTTGCCCGCGCCGTTCTGCATCTGGCGCATGACCAACATCCAGATGCCGATCATGATGATGAACGGCAGCATGGTGACAACGAGCTGGCCAAGCAGCGAGCGGCCTTCCTCGGGCTTGGCGTCGAAGCGGACGCCTTTCTCGCGCAGGTGCTGGACGAGCTGGGTGTCGCCGGGATTGTAGGTGGTGAATTCCTCGTCGGTCGACAGCTTGCCGACGATCTCGGAGCCGCGGATCTCGACCGACTTGACCGCGCCATCGTCGATCTTGGTCAGGAAATCCGAGTAGCCGAGCTTACCCGTGGCCGTCGCGGTCGACGGCCCCTGGACCAGTGTCACGACCACTGCCAGGACGAGCAGGATCACGACCCACAGGCCAAGGCTCTTGATCCACGGGTTCGGCGGGCGCTTTTCGGCCATAGTACGGCACTTTCGGTTCGGCGGCTGAACGATGAAGATAGGCATGTTACGCGCCCGCGCAATCGTTTGGCGGCTTTTGATGGTAAAGAAGCGTCGTCCGGTCGCATCCACGCTCGATCAGCGGCGCGGCGGGGCGACCTTGAAGTGCCAGGGATCGCCCGTGGCGGTCGCCTGCGCGGCCACTGCGACTCCAGCGATCGTTCCCTCGTTTCCGGCATCGAGCTGGTCGAGAAGGCGCTCGATCGCAGGGCCGCGCGGTGTCGCGGCGGGGGCGAGGAGTGTTAAGGCGCGGAGGAGCAGGCGCCGGGCCAACTCGCGCGGCAGGCCGGCAGCGTCGATCGCGATCGCGTCGGCGGTTACCGTGACCCGCCCGCGCCACGCGGCATCTGCGGTCCAGACGAGCGCCGCCTCGACCTCGGCGAGATGCGCTGCGCTCGCCGCAAGCCGTTCCGGCAGGAGCCAATCGTTGTCGGCGAGGATGGCCCGGGCGCGCGTCCGATCGAAACGATGGGCGCGGTTCGACGGGTCATCGACCGCGACCCAACCGGCTTCGGTGACGACTTCCGCAAGGTCAGCCTTGGTTGCACTGAGGAGCGGACGGAGCAAGGTCACCCCAGATGCCAGCGGACGCCGCGGGCGAATACCCGCAAGGCCGGCGCTGCCGCTGCCGCGGGCGAGGCGGAGGAGCAGGGTTTCGGCCTGGTCGCCCTGGTGGTGCGCGGTCGCGAGCCAGCCGATGCCGTTCGCGGCGCAATGCTCGGCCATCAGTCGATAGCGCGCCGTCCGCGCCTCCGCCTGAAGGTTGGCGGCGGGGTGGGGGCCCTGCCAGCGGAGCGTAGTGTGAACCATGTCGAGCGACGCGGCATAGCGCCCGACCAGCGACGCCTCGTCGGCGGCCTCTGGGCGCAGGCCGTGGTCGACCGTCAGGGCCTGCGCTCGGCTGCCGAATGCGCGGTGGGCGAGGAGCAGCAATGCGAGGCTGTCGGGGCCGCCCGATACCGCGACCGCAATCGCCTCGTCGTCACGCAACTGCCGGCCAGCCAGCGCCGCGACCGTGGCGGCGAGGTCGGGGATCACGGCTGCGTCAGGCGTCGCACTTCGCGTCCTTGCGCGCCTTCGCTGCCGCCGCCTTGAGTGCGGGGGTCAGTGTCTCGCCGTAGACCGACTGGAGCTCGTTCCACGATCGGCACGCCTGGTCAGGCTTCTTGAGCGCGGCGAGCGCGTTGCCGAGCCACAACAGGCTGTCGGGCGCGCGGTCGCCCTTTGGATATTTCTGGTAGCCGTCGAGGAACGCCTTCGCCGCCTGGGCATAGCTGTCCTGCGCCATGTAGCTGCGCCCGAGCCAATATTGCGCGTTGCTCGCCCGCACGGCCTTGGGGTTGTTGGTCAGGAAATCCTGCATCGCGGCTTCGGCGCGCGAATAATCCTTGGCGACGTATAGCGCATAAGCGGCACGCCACGTGTCCTCGACCGACGCCGGGGTCGCGGCGGCATCGGGCTTCGCTGCGGTCTTGGCGGGAGCGCGGACGGGCGGGGCAGCGGGGGCAGAGTCGGCTGCGGCGACGGCCGGAGCATCGGCCGCAGGCGTCGTCGGCGCGGCAGTCTTCGGTCCTTCGATCGCTGTCAGGCGGAATTCGGTGTCGCCGCGGAACTTGGCCAGCGTCTCATCGAGCTGGCGGAGCTTGAATTGCGCTTCTTCGACCTGGCCCGTCAGCGTCCGCTGCTGCCGCTCGAGGGCATCGACGCGTGCGGTCAGGTCAGCGAGCGCTGAACTTGCCGGTGTCCCGACCGGCTCGGCGGGGGCGCTCGTCGCGGGCGCGATCTCAGGGGTGAAGAAGCGCGGGTCGCCGCCGGGGAAGACCTTGCGCTGGACCGCGCGCATCTGGGTTTCGAGCGTGCCGACGCGCTTGTCGAGGCGCTCGTCCTGCGCAGCGGCAGGTGCCGCAACCAGCAGCAATGCCAGCAACAGGCGCTTCATCGCGGGGTCACCGGTGTCGCGACGCGGGCGCGCAGGTCGGCGGGGTCAAGGCTGATGTTCTTGACCGTCTCCACTGGTCCGCCAAGCGACGGCAGCGCGCGGCCGTCGACGCTGATCTGCAGCGCTCCGGCGCGTCCGGTCCACAGCCGTTGTCCCGGCACCGGCGTAACGTCGTAGTGCTCGCCCTTCGCCAGCACGCCTGTTTTGATCGCGACGACCTTGTGGGTGGTGGCATCGTAAGCCGAGATGCGGAACCACGCGTCCTCGCTCGCGGTGATGACGACGTGGCCCCCTTCTGGAGTGGTGGTCGAGGAGGGCGATAGGCCCGATGCGGCTGTCTGGGTTGCGGGGCCATTTGCGGGGATCGTGCCAGTTGCCGCCGCTGACGCCGGTTCGCTGATCGCTTGCTCCGGCGGTCCAGCAGCGGCAGGCGCCGCCGTCGCAACGACCGGCGGCTGGGTTGCCTTTGGCGCGGTGTCGAGAGCGCCCGCGCTCCACGCGACGACCCCGCCGATCACGGCGAGGACCGCAATGATGCTTACAGTCACCAAGCCACGCGGCGGCAGGCGGCGCTCATCAAGCGGCGACATCGGCGGCGGCGCTGGAGTGTGCGGAACCTTGCTCGTCTCGGCGCGAAACTGGGCACCCGCAGCCTCGGGATCGATGCCGACTGCACGGGCAAAGGCTTTGACGAAGCCGATTGCGTAAGGCAGCGCGGGCAGGCTGTCGTGGGCGTCGGCCTCGATCGCGGCGAGGTGGCGCGCCGGCACGCGGGTGTCGCGGGCGATGTCGGTAATTTCCAGCCCGGCGGCGGCGCGGGCGTCGGCGAGGACCGCGCCGACGCGGCGGCCATGGGCAAATTCGTCGCCGGCGGCAGTGACTTCGGTGTCCACGGCGATTCCTTGACTCGGCAAGCCACTATCGTGGCAAGCCCTTGGTTCGGCAGCCCCTGGCTCAACGAGGCGCAAACTCGCTTGGCGACGCGGCGAAGTCAATCGTTGGTCGTGGTACGGACGCCCTTCAGTGTACGGTACCGGCCGAACCGTGTGCCCTTGTTGCGACGCAGCAGTTAGCGTAAGGGCCCGCTCGACCCTCCGACCCCGATTATTCAGGATTTCCCACATGCGCTTGCGCAATGTCGCGATCATCGCGCACGTCGACCATGGTAAGACGACCCTCGTCGACCAGATGTTCCGCCAGTCCGGGACGTTCCGCGACAACCAGCGCGTCGCGGAGCGGGCGATGGATTCGAACGAGCTCGAAAAAGAGCGCGGCATCACCATCCTCGCCAAGTGCACCAGCGTCGAGTGGACCGACCCGGCGACGCACGAGACGACGCACATCAACATCGTCGACACGCCGGGCCACGCTGACTTCGGCGGCGAGGTCGAGCGCATCCTGTCGATGGTCGACGGCGTCATCCTCCTCGTCGACGCCGCTGAAGGGCCGATGCCGCAGACCAAGTTCGTCACCGGCAAGGCGCTCGCGCTCGGCCTGAAGCCGATTGTCGTCGTCAACAAGATCGACCGCCAGGACGCCCGTGCGCAGGAAGTCCTCGACGAGGTCTTCGACCTGTTCGTCACGCTCGAAGCCTCTGACGAGCAGCTCGAATTTCCTGTCCTGTTCGCGAGCGGTCGCAACGGCTACGTCGGCTACAACAGCGACGTCCGCTCGGGTGACCTGACGCCGCTGTTCGAGACCGTCGTCAAGCACGTCCCACCCCCCGCCGCCGACTTCGATGGCCCGTTCAAGATGCTGGTGTCGCTGCTCGACCGCGATTCGTTCGTCGGCCGCATCCTCACCGGGCGCATCCTCTCGGGGACGCTCAAGCTCAACATGCCGATCCGCGCGCTGAATCCCGACGGTTCGGTCGCCGAGGAAGGCCGCGCCGCGAAGATTTTCGCCTTCCAGGGCCTCGAGCGCGTTCCGGTCGAGGAAGCCCATGCCGGCGACATCATCGCCATCGCCGGGCTGACCAAGGCGACCGTCGCCGACACCATCGCCGACATCAGTGTCACCGAGTCGCTCCACGCCCAGCCGATCGATCCGCCGACGCTGGCGATGACCTTCAGCGTCAACGACTCGCCCTATGCCGGCCGTGATGGCAGCAAGGTGACGAGCCGGATGATCGCCGACCGCCTCAAGCGCGAGGCCGAGGGCAACGTCGCCGTTCGCGTTACCGAATCGGCCGAGAAGGACGCCTTCGAGGTCGCCGGTCGCGGCGAGCTCCAGCTCGGCGTGCTGATCGAGACGATGCGCCGCGAAGGCTTCGAACTGTCGATCAGCCGCCCGCGCGTGATTCTGGGCGTCGACGAGAACGGCAAGCGGACCGAGCCGTACGAGACCGTCATGATCGACGTCGACGAGCAATATTCGGGCACCGTTGTCGAGAAGATGGCCGGTCGCAAGGCCGAGATGACCGACATGCGTCCGTCGGGCGGCGGCAAGATCCGCCTGACCTTCAGCGCCCCAGCGCGTGGACTGATCGGCTATCACGGCGAGTTCCTGTCGGACACCCGCGGCACCGGCATCATGAACCGCCTGTTCGACAAGTACGGCCCGTACAAGGGGCCGATCAACGGTCGCGGCAACGGCGTCCTGATCTCGACCGAGACCGGCGAAGCGGTCGGCTACGCGCTCGGCTATCTTCAGCCGCGCGGCGTGCTGATGATCGAGCCCGGCGAGGCTGTCTATCAGGGCATGGTCATAGGCGAGAACGCGCGCGACGACGATCTCGAGGTCAATCCGCTCAAGTCGAAGGCGCTGACCAACTTCCGCGCCAGCGGCAAGGACGACGCGATCGTCCTTAGCCCGCCGAAGCGGCTGACCCTCGAGCAGGCGATCGCCTATATCGACGACACCGAGCTGGTCGAGGTGACGCCGAATTTCATTCGCCTGCGCAAGGTTCACCTCGATCCGAACGCCCGCAAGCGCGCCAGCCGCCAGGTTGCTAACGGTTGATGCGGTCCGGCTAACATTCGCAGTTAGCTGCGAGTTAATCGCGCAACCCTTCTCCCGGCGGACCGTAATACGGCCGTATAGTTCGTCGGGAGACGCGGGTTGCGTGCGTTACGTATACTGATCCGACCGGCACGGCGTCGCCACTCGTACAGCCGCGCGCCCTGGCTTCTTGTCCCGCTCCTGCTTATTTTCATGCTCTACATCGTCGACGCGACGCGCGGCTTCGGCACCGAGGCTGTCGTGCTGATGAGCGCGTTCGTCCTTCTCGTGGTTCTTCTACGCGGACAGCTACGGCGAGGTTAACGAAAATCGTTTCGGCAACCTTTCGGTTGGGTGCGGCGTTGACGCACTACAGACCGAATAGGGAAATACACCATGGCCGAATACGAAACACGCTCCGTCGATGCCGCCGGCAACCCTGTGGTCGTTGAGCGTACAGTCGTTCGCGAGCGCTCGAACAACATGGGCTGGCTGATTGCCTTGTTGATCATCGTCGCGCTCGTCGTGGCTGCATTCGCCTTCAAGCTGATCAATATCGATCAGACGCAGAGCGGCTCGTTGCCGACGGTCAAGGTCGACACCGCGGGCGGTTCGCTGCCGAAGTTCAATGTCGATACCGCCAAGGTCGATGTGGGGACCAAAAAGGCCGATGTCGTCACGCCTACGGTCAGTGTCGGCACCAAGACGACCGGCATCGATGTGCCGACGATCAGCGTCGAAAAGGCTGACGCCGCCAAGAAGTAATGCCGATCCTGACGATCATCCTTTCGGTCCTGCTGCCGCCGCTCGGAGTTTTCCTCGCGCGCGGCATCGGGAGCGACTTCTGGATCAACTGCCTGCTGACGCTGCTCGGATATATTCCCGGGGTCGTACACGCGCTTTGGGTAGTGTTGCGGAGCCGATCGTAGCTTAAGCGGCATCATGCCGTTTCCGTCTTCCCCAGCCATGGCCGCCGCTCTTGCGCAAGCACGGGCGGCGGCTTTGCGTGGTGAGGTTCCGGTCGGCGCGGTTGTGACCGACGCGTCCGGTGCAGTGATCGCCGCCGCCGGTAATCGGACGCGCGAACTGTCCGACCCCACCGCGCACGCCGAGATACTCGCCATCAGATCGGCATGTGCCGCCGCCGGGTCCCAGCGCTTGCCCGGCCACACCCTCCACGTCACCCTCGAACCGTGCGCGATGTGCGCCGCCGCGATCGGCTTCGCGCGGATCGAGCGGCTATATTATGGCGCCGCCGACGCGAAGGGCGGCGGGGTCGATCACGGGGCGCGGGTCTTCGCCCACCCGACCTGCCATCACGTCCCCGAAGTCTATGGCGGCATCGCCGAGATCGAGTCAGCGACGATACTCGCCGACTTCTTCGCCGCCCGCCGTTGAAATGCAGGCGGCGTAAAGGTCAGCCGTAGTACGCGAGCCGCAGCCCGGGACGCGGCCAGCGGCACTTGGCGAGCTTGCCGGTCGTCGACAGGCAGACCCACGCATCCATCATATCGTCGCCGCCGAAAGCGATGTTGGTCGTCAGCAGGTCGGGGAAGGCGAAATCCTCCTGCGCGCCGGTCGCAGGATCGACCGAGCAGATCCCCGGGCGTTCGACCAGCGTTGCCACCGCGATCCGTCCATCAGCCTCGACCGCGAGGCTGTCGAGGTAGGTATAACCGGGAAAGCTCGTGACGACGCGCCCGGGCAGTGCCGGGATCGGCGACGGCGCGACGGTGCCGGGACCGGTGATGTCGAAGGCAAGGAGCAGCCGCGCCTGTGTGCAGGCGGTGTAGACGGTCCGACCATCGGGCGACAGGCCGACCCCGTTCATGTTCGGGCCGTGAACCGCGCAGACGATACTGCTGCCGTCGGGCTGTGCGTAATACAGCCCGCCGGTATCGGTCGAATAGGCGCGGTGCTTGCCGAGATCTGTGAACCAGAAGCCGCCGTGCGCGTCGAAGACGATATCGTTCGGCCCCGATAGCGGGTGGCCGTCGCAGGCATCGTACAGCCGTTCGACCTTGCCGGTCGCGAGGTCGATGCGCTCGATCCGCCCAATCTCGTAATCATCCGGCGCGCCGCCGGGAAGGAGCATTCCGGTGTCCTCGCCGCTCCAGGTGAAGCCGCCGTTGTTACACAGGTACAGCGCACCATCGGGGCCGAGCGCAAGGCCGTTCGGCCCGCCGCCCGGGGTGGCGACAACTTGTGTCGTTCCGTCGGGTCGGACCCGGGTGACGCGTCCGGCCTTGATCTCGACGACGACGACCGAGCCATCCTCGAACCACACCGGACCTTCCGGAAAGGCGAGATTCTCAGCAACGATGGTGTGCGGATGCATTGAAGATCTCCCCAGCTCCGTTCTGCGACGGCAACTCGCGACACGATGCGCGTATGCCCATCGCGATCAAGCAGAAATATCGTAGTTAAGAGTCTGACTCATAATGATTTCGTTTAATTGCAGGGCCTTGCGAGTTTTCGGTTGATGAGTTGGACAGACGCCATGAACAGCCAGGCGGTTGCGCTTTCGATGGTTTTTTCGAAGTCCTTTGCGAGGCGTCGGTTTCG
>NZ_JANYGL010000059.1 GCF_025362435.1 Polymorphobacter sp. | reverse complement strand
CTGTGCCTTCGCACTATCGGGCGTCGTCGATGCGAGCGGTCGCGGCAAGATCACCGCGTCGGCGGGGACCGGTCCGGCGCAGGCGGGTACGATCGTCGCCAACGCCGGTTCGGTCGTGATCGCCCTACCCCATGGCCGCGACTTTCCCGGCTGCGGGTCGGTCCTGATGCCCGAGATCGCGTCGGGGCTCGAACTGACCAAGACCGCGAGCGCGGCGTGGACCTCGCTCGTCCGGATCGGCGCCGAGCGGGCTCGCCTGCACATCGCGCCGTCGAGCCCGGCAACCCACGGCTATCTCGTCCGCGGGAACGTTGCCGGCGTCACGGGTGTCTCTGGCGACTGGCTCGCCATCGATTTCATCGGCGACACCGGACGGTCGAGCAAGGGCTGGATCGCCCGCAGCGACACGGCTCCGTTGATGACCGGCGACCGTCCGTAATTAGCCGCTGCGCGCCGCGCGGGTAGAGCTTTCGGCCCCTACCCCAGCGAGCCGTCGATCGCCTTGCACGCCGCCAGCAGCTCCTTCACCGCTTCGACGCTAACCGCGAAGTTGGCCTTCGCCTCGTCGTTCAGGGCGATCTCGACGATCTTCTCGACGCCGCCGGCACCGATGACGCAGGGCACGCCGACGTACAGGTCGTTGACGCCGTACTGGCCGGTCAGGTTGACCGCGCACGGGATGACCCGCTTCTGGTCGTAGAGATACGCCTCGGCCATCGCGATGCCGCTGGTGGCGGGGGCGTAATAGGCGCTGCCGGTCTTGAGCAGGGCGACGATCTCGCCGCCGCCGGCGCGGGTGCGGGCGACGATCGCGTCGATGCGCTCCTTGGTCGACCAGCCCATCTCGATCAGCGCCGGGATCGGGATGCCGGCGACGGTCGAATATTCGATGACCGGGACCATCGTGTCGCCGTGGCCGCCCAGCACGAAGGCGGTGACGTCCTTGACGCTGACCTTGAACTCGTCGGCGAGGAAGTGGCGGAAGCGGCTCGAGTCGAGCACGCCGGCCATGCCGACGACCATGTGGTGCGGCAGCTTGGAGAATTCGCGCAGCGCCCAGACCATCGCGTCGAGCGGGTTGGTGATGCAGATGACGAACGCGTTCGGCGCGTTGGCGGCAATGCCCTCGCCGACCGCCTTCATCACCTTCAAGTTGATCCCGAGCAGGTCGTCGCGGCTCATCCCCGGCTTGCGGGCGATCCCGGCGGTGACGATGATGACGTCGGCTCCGGCGATGTCGGCATAGTCGTTGGTGCCCTTGAGCACTGCGTCGAAGCCCTCGACCGGGCCGCACTGCGCGAGGTCGAGCGCCTTGCCCTGCGGCACGCCCTCGACGACGTCGAACAGCACGACGTCGCCAAGGCCCTTGGCAGCGGCGAGGTGCGCGAGCGTCCCGCCGATGTTGCCGGCGCCGATGAGGGCGATCTTGTTGCGGGCCATAAACTATCCTCAGGTACAAGGGGCGCGGGCGCGGCCCGCTGGAGACGGCGTCGGCTTAGTCGCTCGCTTCGCCGCTCGCAACCACCGTCGTTTCGCGGACCCAGACCATGCGGCCGACCCGGGTCTCGGCGGCGCCGTCGGCGTGCGGCATGCGGGCCGGGGCGGTCGATAGTTCGAGCCGGTTACCGTCGACGGTGTAGCTGCGCGCCTGCTTGGTTCCGACCCACGGCGCCATCGAGGCGACGTCGACCGCGGTAACGAAGCTGCCGGGTGACGGCACGCGATATTGGCCCGAATACGCGATGAGGGGGGCTGCCGCATCGCCGACCGGCTGGCCGGTGATCAGCGCCGACATGCGGCCGCCGGCGAGGATGATGAGGACGCCCGACGGGGCGGAGCCGAACGGCTCGGTCCGCTCGCCGGTGCTCGAGTCCTCGACTTGATGCGAGCGAAGCAACCACGTTCCGATCAGCGCGTCGTCGGTCATCCCGCCCTCCCCTATTGCATCCCGGTCGTCGTCAGGCCTCGGTCCCATGGCCGAGTGCAAGGTAATCGGCCGACTGCATCTCCTGCAAGCGCGACACCGTCCGCTCGAACTCGAAGGCGCCGTCGCCCGCCGGGTAAAGCTCCTGCGGCGGCGCGTCGGCAGCGATCAGCAGCTTGACGCGGTGCTCGTACAATTCGTCGATCAAGGTGACGAAGCGCGCCGCCTCGTTGCGGTTCGCCGGCCCCATCACCGGCACGCCGACGAGGATCACCGTGTGAAAGCGCCGCGCGACCGCGAGATAATCCGCCGCACCAAGAGCCGCGCGGCACAGGCGGCTGAACGAGAATACCGCGACGCCCTTGATCGCCTTGGGCACGAACAGGGTTCGCCCGCCCGGCACCGCGATCGTCTCCGACGGCACCCGGACGCGGTCCTCGACAGGAAAGTCGGTCAGGCGGAAGAAGGCGTCGCTGAGCGCGGCGGTCGCCTCGGGGCCGTTGGGGACGTAGTAGGTCGGCGCGCCGCCGAGCCGGTCGAGGCGGTAATCGACGGGGCCGTTCAACGGCACGATGTCGAGGCGTTCCTCGAGCAGCGCGATGAACGGCAGGAACTGCTGGCGGTTGAGCCCGTCCTTGTACAGGTCTGCCGGCGGCCGGTTCGACGTCGCGACGATCGTCGTCCCGGCATCGAGCAGCGCGGTGAACAACCGCGACAGGATCGCCGCGTCGGCGACATCGCGCACCTGCATCTCGTCGAAGCACAACAGCTTCGCGCCCGCCGCGATCGCCGCCGCGACGACCGGGATCGGGTCGTCGCCCGAGTGCTGGCGATGGGTGTGGATCGCGGCGTGAACCTCGATCATGAATTCGTGGAAGTGGACCCGCCGCCGCGGCTCGGTCGTCGCATGGGCGAAGAACAGGTCCATCAGCATCGACTTGCCGCGCCCGACCCCGCCCCACAGGTAAATCCCGCGCAGCGCCTCGGCCTTCGCGCCGAACAGCCGCCCGATCAGCCCGCGCTTGGGCTCGACCGCGAGCGCACGGCGCAGGCGATACAGCTTTTCCGCCGCCGCCGCCTGGTCGGGATCGGGCTGGAGCTCACCCGCCGCAACCAGTTGGCGGTACGCGGTATCGAGCGTGCCGGGAATCACGATTCCCGCGGAGCGACCGGCCGCCGCGTGATCTTGCGCATCGTCCCGGTGAACGAGCAGACGTTGGCGCCGCGCTGCGTCACCAGCCCGCGGACGAAATACAGCTTGCCGGTTTCCTTGAGCAGTTCGCCGCGCGCCTCGATCGGCTCGCCGAAGACGCCGCCGGTCAGGAAATCGGTCGCGCACGACAATGTCACCGCGCCTTCGCCCTTGGCAAAGCGCGGGCGGATGATCGCGAACATCGCCATGTCGACGAACGACATCAGGAAGCCGCCGTGGAGGTAGCCGAGGCCGTTCGAGTGGCGCCGATCAGTGTCCATCTTCGATTCGACGCCGTTCGCGGTGACGCGGAAGTACATCTGGCCGAGCAGATCGTGGAAGCGCCCATCGGGCTTGCCGATCCACGGCACCCAGCCATCGGCGTCGGGGGAGGGGTGGATTGTTTCGCTCATGCGGGGGTGGTTAGCGGGGGCTTGGCGGGGGGGCAAGCGGGGCCGCGGCAAAGCCGCGTCCTTCGTCGGACGAGTTCGGCGGCATGATACCGCCGCCTCGCCGGCCTGAGCCGCGCGAGTCCGCGCCTAAGTCGATCTTCGCGAAGGTGCGAAGCTCGCTTTAGACTCGGCCGCTAAACGGCTCTTTCCACCATCATCTTCTTGATCTCAGCGATCGCCTTCGCCGGGTTCAATCCCTTCGGGCATACGTTCGCGCAGTTCATGATCGTGTGGCAGCGGTACAGGCGAAACGGATCTTCGAGCGCGTCGAGCCGTTCGCCGGTCATCTCGTCGCGGCTGTCGACCAGCCAGCGGTACGCCTGCAGTAGGATCGCGGGCCCGAGGAACTTGTCGCTGTTCCACCAATAGCTCGGGCACGCGGTCGAGCAGCATGCGCACAGGATGCACTCGTACAGCCCGTCGATCTTCGAGCGGTCCTCGACCGTCTGGATGCGCTCGCCGTCGGCGGGGGCCGGGGTGACGGTCTGAAGCCACGGCTTGATCGAGGCATACTGCGCGTAGAAGTGCTTGAAATCAGGGACGAGGTCCTTGACGACGTCCATGTGCGGCAACGGCGTGATCCGCACTTCGCCCTTGATGTCCTCGATCGCCTGGGTGCACGCGAGCGTGTTGGTCCCATCGATGTTCATCGAGCACGACCCGCAGATGCCCTCGCGGCACGACCGGCGGAAGGTCAGCGTCGGGTCGATCTCGGCCTTGATCCGGATCAGCGCGTCGAGCACCATCGGCCCGGTCGTGTCGAGGTCGAGCTCATACGTGTCGTAGCGCGGGTTAGCCCCGTCGTCGGGGTTCCAGCGGTAGATTTTGAACGCCTTGGTGTGCGTCGCGCCGGCGGGTGCGGGATAGCGCTTGCCGTCGTTGCGGATGCGGCTGTTCGTCGGAAGGGAGAATTCTGCCATGCTTCGGTCCTGTCTTGCCCGGCGGGCATAGGGAGTTGCGCGACGAGGCTCAACCCGCATCTCGTCGCACCATCGCTTGTGCGGAATTGGTATAGTTATTATACCGTCCAATGCACTTCGAATATGATCCCGCGAAGAGCGTGGCAAATGCCGAGAAGCACGGGATCGACTTTATCGAAGCACAGGATATTTGGCAGGACGAGAAGAATGTCAGCACAGCAGCCCGCATCGGTCCAGACGGCGAAGTCCGCCGCCTCGTCATCGGCCTCATCGGCGAAAAGCTTTGGTCGGCGGTCGTCACCGAACGCGGCGAAAGCGTCCGCATCATCTCCGTCCGTCGCGCCCGAGGAGACGAGCGCGAATACTATAACAGCGGAGGAGTTTGACGCCGCGTTCGATCGCGGCGAGTCTGTCATGCAGTGGCTCGATCTTTCAACCGCCCGCCGCCCCAATCTCGAACCCAAGCGCGTTAACGTCGACTTCCCCTTGTGGATGGTCAACCGCCTCGACGAAAACGCGAAAAAGCGCGGGGTGACGCGGCAGGCGTTGATCAAGATGTGGCTGGCGGATCGGCTCGAGGCGGCCAAGTAGTCCCGCTGCAAGCTGCCGGTTCTTTGGCACGCCCAAGCTAACCTGCGCCGCCGCCGCGGTTGTTCGCGTCGACGTGGTCGCTACATCGGTACGGCGACACAACGAAGGACCACGACCATGACCGATCGGCTTGCCGGCAAGACCGCCCTCGTTACCGGAGGATCGCGCGGCATCGGCGCGGCAATTGCAAGGCGGCTCGCCGCCGACGGCGCCGACGTCGTCATCACCTTCGCCGGCAACCACGAAGCCGCCGCCGCGACGGTCGCCGCGATCACCGCGTCGGGGCGCAAGGGCGAGGCGATCCAGGCCGACGGCGGCGATCCGATTGCGGTCAAGGCTGCGGTCGAGCAGGCGGCGGCGACGCTCGGCGGCATCGACATCCTGATCCACAACGCCGGCACTTTCGAGCCCGCCCCGCTCGGCTCGACCAGCGAAGAAAGCTACCGCAAGCAGTTCGGGCTCAACGTCGACGGCGTCTATTTCGGGACGACGGCGGCCTTCCCGCACCTGCGCGACGGCGGCCGGATCATCATCATCGGCAGCGTCAACGGCCACACCTCGCCCTTCCCGGGCGTCGCGGTGTATGGCGCGACCAAGGCGGCGGTCGCCGGCCTCGCCCGCGGCTGGGCGCAGGACCTCGCCCCGCGAAACATCCTCGTCAACGTCGTTCAGCCCGGCCCGATCGACACCGACCTCAACCCGGCGACCGGTGATTTCGCGACGATGCTGCTGCCGATGATCCCGCTCAAGCGCTACGGCACCGCCGAGGAAGTCGCCAACCTGACCGCCTTCCTCGCTAGCGACGAGTCGAGCTTCATCACCGGCACGACGATCGACATCGACGGCGGCTTCTCGATCTGACCGGGAGCGCGGCGCGAGCCTGGGTACCGCGCCGCCGCAGGCTCGACTACCTAGCGACCATTCTTTGCATAAGCGGCTGAAGGATGGGGACCCTGGTGACGTCCATGTCAGACAACCGAAACAACGTTAACGGGTCCGCTTGGCCCGCAAGGCAGTGCCCGATATTATCAGGGAGCGGGCGCTTATCAAATTTGATAAAAAAATGAACGCCGCCAACTGCAAATAGCCAGAATCGCCAATGCCCAATCCTCGTTGGAAAAGGCGCGATGACAAGAGTCGATTCAGCGCCATTGGGCATCCGCAGATGGTTTCGGCTGATTAAGATCGGAAGCTCGACCCACTGACTGGCGAATAAAGAGCTCTCCAACATCTTGCCATACGGACCAAGCGCTGAGGCGCCGCGACCGAAATGAGAGGCGCAAAACCTCCAAACAACTTGATAGGCAAATTTCGCAAGCACTCTCGGTTTGGCATTTTCGATTAACCGGCTCGCGTCATCCTGACGAATTTCTGCGACGACGCTTCTGCAAAACTCAATGCCATAACCGTCCGCTTCCTGAGTACCACCTTCGTGGATCGAGCAGAGCAAATCGCGATCCCAAGGGCCGTTTTGAAGAAATCGCGTACCGTCGAGGCTCTCCCGAATTTCGTGTAGATAACTGTCATCCCCTCTCACGTCTTTCATCAACGCTCGTGGAAAGATATGCGACTTAACGGTGGGCTCTCGCTGGCATATTAAGCAAGTTCCCACTCGGACTAATAAACCCGCGCCTTCGGCTTGATGTACGCAATCTCGTCGCTGAGCGTGTAGCTGTGGACCGGGCGCGTATCCAACCGCACCGACCCGTCGCGGAACCAGCCCAGCGAGTGCTTCATCCACGTTTCGTCGTCGCGCTTGGGGAAGTCCTCGTGCATGTGGGCACCGCGGCTTTCATGGCGTGATGCGGCCATGTGCATCGTCAGGACGGCCTGACCGATCATGTTGTCGAGCTCCATCGTCTCGATCAGGTCGGTGTTGAAGACCATGCTGCGGTCGGCGATGCCGATGTCGGCCATCTGCTGATAGACCGCGTCGATCTTGCGCTGGCCTTCCTCGAGCACCTCCGAGGTGCGGAAGACGCCGGCGTTGGCCTGCATCGTCTTCTGCATCGCGCCGCGCACGGCTGCCGTGGGTGAACCGCCCTTCGAGTGGCGGTAGCCGTCGAGGCGGCCGAGCGCAAAGTCAGCCGAGCCCTTGGGCAGCGGCGCGTGCGAGGTGAACGGCTTGATCGTCGCGCCGACGCGGTGCGCGGTTGCGCGGCCGAAGACGACGAGGTCGATCAGGCTGTTCGAGCCCAGACGGTTCGCCCCGTGGACCGAGACGCAAGCCGCCTCGCCGACCGCGAAGAGGCCCTGCACGACCGAGTCCGGGTCGCCGTCCTTCAGCGTCACGACTTCGCCGTGATAGTTCGTCGGGATGCCGCCCATGTTGTAATGGACCGTCGGCGTCACCGGGATCGGCTCCTTGGTGACGTCGACCCCGGCGAAGATCTTCGCGGTCTCGCTGATGCCGGGGAGGCGCTCGTGGAGGACCGCCGGGTCGATGTGATTGAGGTGGAGGTTGATGTGGTCACCCTCCGCCCCGACGCCACGGCCTTCGCGGATTTCCATCGCCATCGAGCGGCTGACGACGTCGCGGCTGGCGAGGTCCTTCGCCGACGGGGCGTAGCGCTCCATGAAGCGCTCGCCCTGCGCGTTGGTCAGGTAGCCGCCCTCGCCGCGCGCGCCCTCGGTGATGAGGACGCCGGCGCCGTAGATGCCGGTCGGGTGGAACTGGACGAATTCCATGTCCTGCATCGGTACGCCGGCGCGGATCGCCATGCCGCCGCCGTCGCCGGTCGAGGTGTGCGCTGAAGTCGCCGAGAAATAGCAGCGGCCGTAGCCGCCGGTCGCCAGCACGACGCTGTGCGAGCGGAAGCGGTGGATGCTGCCGTCTTCCATGTTGAGCGCGATGACGCCCTTGCACGCGCCGTCGACCATGATCAGGTCGATCGCGAAATATTCGATGTAAAAGTCGGTGTCGTGCTTGAGGCTCTGTTGATAGAGCGCGTGGAGCATCGCGTGGCCGGTGCGGTCGGCGGCGGCGCAGGTGCGCTGCGCCGGGGGGCCGTCGCCCATGTTCTGCGTCATGCCGCCGAACGCGCGCTGGTAGATCTTGCCTTCCTCGGTCCGGCTGAACGGCACGCCGAAGTGCTCGAGCTCGTAAACCGCCTTGGGGGCTTCGCGGCACAGATATTCGATCGCGTCCTGGTCACCGAGCCAGTCCGACCCCTTGACGGTGTCGTACATGTGCCACTGCCAATGATCGGGGCCCATGTTGCCGAGCGACGCGGCGATGCCGCCCTGCGCCGCGACGGTGTGCGACCGCGTCGGGAAAACCTTGGTGATGCACGCGACCTTGAGCCCGGTCTCGGCGATGCCCATCGCCGCGCGGAGGCCCGAGCCACCCGCGCCGACGACGACGGCGTCATAGGTGTGATCGATGATCTTGTACGCTTCGGCCATAAACTACGCTCCCAGCGCGATCTTGAGCACCGCGAACACGGCCGCGGCCGCACCCCCGAGTGCATAGAAATTAAGGGCAAGCAGCGCGAGCAGCTTGGTGCCTTCGTTGTGCAGGTAGTCCTCGATAAACACCTGCACGCCCAAGCGAAAATGGTAGAAGACCGAAACGATGAGAAGGAGCATCGGTATCGCAGCGACAGGCTGCCGCAGCCACAGCACGACGCTGGCATAGTCGAGCCCTGGCATCCGCACGAGGCTGATGACGAACCACAGCAGCAGCGCGATGTTGGCGACCGCGGTCACCCGCTGCAGCCACCAGTGGCCGACGCCGCTTTTCGAAGCGCCGAGCCCGCGGACCCGGCCGATCTCGGTTCCCGTTCCCATGCTCAGATGCCCTTGGTGAAGTAGATCGCGGCCCAGGTCAGCGCGGTCAGCACGACCGAGCCGACGATCGTCAGCGCCGCGAAGGTCTGGCTGGCGTGGATCTCGAGCGCCGCGCCGGTATCCATGACGAGGTGGCGGATGCCGCTCATCAGGTGCTGGAAGAACACCCACGTCAGGCCGACGCCGACGAGGATGCCGAACCACCCGGTCGCGACCGAGTAGAATGTCGCATACGCCGCCGGGCCGGTCGCGGCGGCGATCAGCCACCACAGGAACAGCACGACCGCGCCGAACGCCATCGCGTTGCCGGTCGCGCGATGCAGGATCGACACGGTCATGTTGACCCGCCACCGCCAGATCGACAGGTGCGGGGAGAGCGGACGGCTAGGTCCGGGAGCGCGCGGGCGGGTGGCTGAGGCCATTAGTTCCTCGGGAGGCTTTGGATGGCGCCGGTTTAACCCCTTGGCGCGCGCGCGCAACCGTTCATCGCTGCGGCAAGGCGTCGGCTGAGCGGCGGAGGAAGGTCGAGTAACGCGGGTTGTCGACCGCGAGACGCGCGAGGTTGGCGGCGGTGAGCGCGTCGAGGAGGCCCGGCGTGGTGGTGGTAAGGGTGCCGCTGCGGAGGGCGGTGCAGATGGCGGATCGGAGGTCGGCGGCTTCTCCCCCCTCCCCCCTGTGTAAGGAGGCCAACGCCGCAACCTCCGCCGCATCAGGCACCTGTTCCAGCTCCCGCTCGACGATCGCCAGCGCATTCGCCGCAACCTTCGCGTGAAACGCGTCGCGCCCCTCCAGCCCCAAACCCGCGATAAACTCGCGCACCGCCGCGACCAGATCGCGCGCGCTCGGATGCCCGGCCATCAGATGCTCCCGTGTTCGATCAGCCACAGCAGGTCGGCGGCGACCTCGGTCACGCGCCGCCCGATCGCCGCGCGCTCGACCGACCGCACCCGTCCCGACAGATGGTCGTCGGCGAGCTGGAGGCACGACATCCCCCAGCGCAGCGTGCCATAGACTTCCCAGACATGCGCCCGCGCCGGATCGACCGGCACTCCCCCCGCCGCCGCGTACGCGGCGTAAAGGGCGACGCGGTCTCCGAAGCCGCCGACCGGGCGCTGCCAGTGTCCGAAGCGCCAAGCGTTGACGCACAGCCAGCCGAGATCGGCATGGTGGTCGCCGAGGTGGGCGAGCTCCCAGTCGAGGACCGCCGCGAGCCCGCCGCCGTCGACGATGAAATTGCCGCTGCGGAAGTCGCCGTGGCACACCACCCTTGCTGGGGCGTCGCTGATGCGCTCGGCGAGCCATGCAAAGGCGAGGTCGAACGCGGGCTCGTCGACGCCGAAGCCGCGGTAGAGCGTGAACATCGCCGCGCATTGCTCGGCGGCGGTGCCCCCGGCGAGCGGCAGGTGCGCGACCGCGTCGAGCGGGATCGCGTGGATGTGCGCCAGCGCTGCACCGCATTGTGCGGTCATCGCCGCGCGCGCCGCCGCGAAGCCGTCGCCCTTGAGCCAGCGCGGCGCGAGGCTCTCCCCCTCGACCCGCACCATGACGAAGCCGTCGCCGAGATCGTCGTTCGGTGCCGCGATAGCGATGACTTCGGCGACCGGGACTCCGTGGTTTCCCGCAATCCGTTGTAGTTCGGCCTGAACGCGCTTGGGCATCCCGACTGCCCCCTCCCCGCGCTGGAAGATCAGCGGCCATGGGGCGTCGTTGCGGAGGGCGTCGACCGCGAAGGTGGCGGATGAGGCTCCGCCCGACAGGGGTGTGACGCGCTCGACGATCGCGTCGTGCCCGGCGCGGCGGAGCAATGCGGCGAGCGGTGCAGCAAGGTCAGCGCCCACTGAAAATCCTCCCCCTCTTCAGGGGGAGGGGGACCATCGCCCTTGCGATGGTGGAGGGGGCGCAGCGGACCGTGACTTCGGCGTCGAAGGCCCCCTCCACCACGCCCCAAGAAGGGCGCGGTCCCCCTCCCCCGAAGACGGGGGAGGATTTAGAAGGGGAGGGTTTGACCTCCCCCCTCACCCCGCAGCCCCGAAATCAATCCCCGGCCCATTCCCCGCATAAGCCCGCAACAACCGCTTCCCGACGCTGGTGATATGCACCTCGTCCGGCCCATCGTAGATCCGCGCCTCGCGGGCGTGCCGGTACATGATGTGCAACGGCGTATCCGGCGTCAGGCCCTTCGCGCCGTACACCTGCACCGCGCGGTCGACGACGTTGTGGAGCATCTTCGCGCCGACGACCTTGATCAACCCGATCTCGACCCGCGCATCGCTCCCCGCGTCGATCTTCGCCGCCGCGTCGAGCGTCAGCAGCCGCGCCGCCTGGATTTCCGCCGCGCTGTCGAAGACGAATTGTTGCATCAGCTGCTTGTCCGCGAGCTTCTCGCCCCCCGCCGACCGCTCGTTCAACCGCCGGCACATCAGGTCGAACGCACGCTGCGCCTGCCCGAGCCAGCGCATGCAATGAAAAATCCGCCCCGGCCCCAGGCGCATCTGCGCGATTGCGAACCCCTGCCCGCGCGGCCCAAGCAGGTTCGTCGCCGGCACGCGGACGTCGTCGTAGGCGACCTCATAATGCCCGCTCAGCCCATGATGCAGCCCGAGCACCGGCGTGTCGCGGACGATGCGGTAGCCCGGCGTGTCGGTCGGCACGACGATCATCGAAAACGCCGCATGCGGCGCCGCCTCCGCCCCCTCGGTCCGGCACATCACCGTCGTATACGCCGCCCCCGCCGCGCCGGTGGTAAACCACTTGCGCCCGCGGATCGTCCAGTGCCCGTCGGCGAGCGTCGCCGTCGTCTGGAGCTGGGTCGGATCGCTCGACGCGACATCGGGCTCGGTCATCGCGAAGCTCGGGAAGATGTCGCCCGCGACCAGCGGCAACAGGTACTTCTCGCGCCATTCGGGAGCGGCATAGCGGTCGAGCATCAGCGCGTCCTGGAGCGAGTGCGTCCCCAGCGCGACCATCGCATGCTGGCTCCGCCCGATCACCTCGTTGACCTGGACATAGTCGAGGAACGGCATCCCCTGCCCGCCGATCGCCACCGGATGCCCGAGCGCCCACAGCCCGTCCGCCTTGGCCGCCGCCATCAACTCGGCCAGCTTCGCCCGCGCCGCGTCGGGCGGCGCATTGTCGAGCACATCCTCCGCCGGATAGACGCGCTCCTCGACGAACGCCTTGACCCGCGCCCGCGTCTCGACCCAGGTTGGTGCCGTCATCGCGATCTCCCCAGCAGCGTTTTGCTCAAGCCTAGCCGCAGTTGCGCGCAAAGTGAACGCGGTCGTTATGCCGGTGCATTCGGAACCCCGCACCAGCTGTGGCGTATCTTAACCGCGGATAAACAGGCTGGCCCCAATGATCGCAGATCGCATCGAATTATGGGGCGGAACCGAGTGCACCGTCAGCCGGATCGGCGACGTCTATTCGGACCAGACGATCCGGTCGGGTCATCACGACCGGCTATCGGACCTCGCCCGCTTCGCCGCCCTCGGCATCACTGCGCTGCGCACACCGATCCTGTGGGAGCGAACCCTTCCCGGCGCCACCGGCGAGCGCGACTTCGGCTGGGCCGACGCGCAGCTGGGAGAACTCCGCCGCCTCGGCATCCGCCCGATCGTCGGCCTGATCCACCACGGCAGCGGCCCGGCGCACGTCGACCTGCTCAGCCCCGATTTCGCCCCCGGCCTCGCCGAACATGCGCGCGCAGTCGCCGAGCGCTTTCCGTGGGTCGACGACTGGACCCCGGTCAACGAGCCGCTGACCACCGCGCGCTTCGCCTGCCTGTACGGCCACTGGTATCCGCACCGCACCGACGAGGGATCGCTGTGGCTGGCGCTGCTCAACGAGATCGACGCGACGCGGCTGTCGATGCGCGAGATCCGCCGGGTCAATCCCGCGGCACGGCTGATCCAGACCGACGACCTCGGCACCGCCTTCGCCACCCCCGAGATGGCGGCGCAGGCCGAATTCGAGAACCACCGCCGTTGGCTGACGTGGGACCTGCTCGCCGGGTGCGTAACGCAAGATCACCCGCTATGGCAGCGCATCGCTCGCCACGGCCTCGCCGACCGCCTGCGCGCGATCGCCGATGACCCGTGCCCGGCCGACGTCATCGGCATCAACCATTATATCTGCAGCGACCGCTTCCTGACCCACGAGTTCGCCCGGCATCCCGGCATCGGCCCGGCGAGCGACGGCGGCGCCTGCATCAATATCGAGGCGGTCCGCACGGTCGACTGCGGCCCGACGATCGGCGGGCTGCTGCGCGAGGCGGCGGCGCGCTACGGCACGACGATCGCCATCACCGAGTGCCACAACGGATCGTCGCGCGACGAGCAGATGCGCTGGTTCTATCAGGTCTGGCGCGCCGCCGAAGCCGCCAAGGGAGAGGGCATCGACATCGAAGCGGTGACGGCATGGTCGCTCCTCGGCGCGTACGACTGGAACAGCCTGCTGACGCGCACCGACGGTCAATACGAGGCCGGCGCATTCGATGCGCGCAGCGATCCGCCGCGGGCGACGGCAATGACCCGCCTGCTGCCGGCGCTGGTTCGCGGTGACGCGCCGCCGCTCGCGCACATCGTCACCGGCGGCGGCTGGTGGCAGAGCGACGACCGCTTCTTCCCCGACTACCGCCCCCGGCGCGACGCCGCCGCAGCGCTGGACGGCCCGCCGATCCTGATCACCGGCGGCACCGGGACGCTCGCCCGCGCGCTTGCCCGCGCCTGCCACTGGCGCGGGCTGGCGCACGTCGTCACCGACCGCGCGGCGCTGGCGCTCGACGACCCCGCCTCGATCGCCGGTGCCCTCGACAAACACCGGCCGTGGGCGGTGATCAACTGCGCCGGGATCGTATCGATCGACGCTGCCGAGGAAGACCCCGACCTGTGCCGGCGGATCAACGCGATCAGTCCAGAGACGGTCGCTCTACATTGCGCCGATCGCGGCATTGCCTTCGTCCAGCTGTCGTCCGACCAGGTCTTCGGCGGCGACAAGGGAGGTCCCTATGTCGAGAGCGACGCGACCCGCCCGCTCAACGCCTATGGCCGCGCCAAGGCCGAGGCCGAGCGCCTCGTCGCGGCGGTTCACCCGGGCGCCCTCCTCGTCCGTACCGCCGCGTTCTTCTCGCCCGACGACCGCTACAACTTCGCCGTCGACGCGGTGGATCGCCTGTCGGGCGGCCAGACGGTCCGCGCCGCCGCCGACCAGATCGTCTCGCCGACCTACGTCCCCGATCTCGTCGATGCGCTGCTCGACCTGCTGATCGACGGCGAAAGCGGCATCTGGCACCTCGCCAACGACGGCGGTGCAAGCTGGGCCGACCTCGCACGGATCGTCGCACGGGCGTGGGGGCTCGACGAGAGCCGCGTCGTCGGCGTCGTCACCGCGAGCCTCGGCCTGCCCGCCGCGCGCCCGTCCGACGTCAGGCTCGCCTCCGAGCGCGGACGCATCCTGCCGACGCTCGACTCGGCGATGCTCCGCTTTGCCCATGCCGCGATGCCGGTCGCGGTGCCGTACGCGACGGCGGCGGAGTAGGCCCGACCCGCTCCTGTCGCTGACAGACCCGGATCGGTAAGCGCGCTTCTCGACAAGCGGGTTTGCGCTCCCCGGGCGGCCCGACGCGGCCCCCTGCGGCAGGCTATTTCGCGCCCGCCATCGTCGCGATGAGCGCGGGGATCGCTTGTGCGACGACCTCGTCGGCGGCTGTCTCGAATTTGGCCGGGTCGGCAACCAGGTGGACGTCCTGTAGATGGACGTCCTTCATGTCCTTCTTCGAGAGCCCGGCGCCGATCGAATCGGCGGCGGCGAAGTCGCGCGCCGACACGATCGGTTGCTGGAGCAGCGCCAAGGCAGGAAAACCGCCCGAATTCTGTCCCCAATATTCGAGGAAAGTGCCGCGGTCGACCACATTGCCGGCAGCGATGTTGACGCCGGGAACGAAGCCGACCTTCGCCTTGCCATACTTGATCTCGCCATTTGACGAGTTGAGGCCATAGTCGACCACCAGCGTGACTGTGATGATGCCGAGCTTGCCGTCGTGCGCGATGTACGGGGAGCGCTTGTAGAGAACCGGAGTGTCGAGCGTGCGGAAGGTTGCGCCGAGCGTGCCAAACTGCCCCGACGTGTCGCGCTTTCAAACTGCCCCGACGTGTCGCGCTTTGCAGTGTCGGCCTGGTTCCAGAACAACAGTTCGCCCGTTGGCGCGACATACGTCCCGAACCGACCCGGCGAGAAACTCGGTACCGGGGTCCACGTCGCGTATTCGGGCGCTGCGGCGGCGAGCCCGGCACGGTCGACGACTTCGTAGCCCGCCGCGGTTAGCTGCGCCTTGAACAGCGCGAACGCCTTGTCGGCGATGCGCTGCTGCGTCGCGTGGTCGACCCCGGTCATGCTGGTGTCCATCGACGCCTTCGCTCCTCCGCCCATCAATGCGCCGAGGCCGCCGCCGCGCGCCGCCGCGAAGAAGTGGTTCTCGGAGGGAAACGCCACGGCGAACGAGGCGATGGCCACGCGGTGCGCGCCTTTGAATTCGCTCGGATGAAATGTCTTGATCGCGTCTGGCGCGATCTTCTGGTGCAAGAAGCCGCGTTCGACGAGGACGCCGTTTTCGCGTTGCTGCGCTGCTGCGCTGCTGCAGGTGCGATCGCCAACCCTGTGGTCAGCAACATCATCAAGCCGTGCTTTTTGGTCATGTCTCAATCCCCCCTTTTGTTGACGCGAATTAATCACGTCCGCGGCAGGCGCGAAAGCGAATTGCACACGACCCCCGCCCCCGACATAACCGCCCCATGACCAACATCCTTCTCACCGGAAGCACCCGCGGCATCGGCGCCGCCGCGCACGCCGCTTTGATCGCCGCCGGGGCCACTGTTCTCGGGCACGGCAGCCGTGACGGCGACGGCGTCGTCGGCGCCGACCTTGCCGAGCCCGGTGCCGGCGACCGGCTGTGGGACGCCGCGCTCGAGCGGCTCGACGGGCGGATCGACGTGCTGGTCAACAACGCCGGGGTGTTCGAGGCCGCCCCGCTCGCCGACGCCGCCGCGTGGGAGACCGCGTGGGCGCGGTCGTGGCGGATCAACCTCCAGGCCGCTGCCGACCTGTCGCGCCGCGCGGTGCTGCACTTCCAGGCGCACGGTGGCGGCGACCGCGACGCCGCCGGATTCGCCGGCCGGATCGTCAACGTCGCCAGCCGCGCCGCCTTCCGCGGCGACTCGCCGGCGCACTGGCACTATGCCGCCGCCAAGGCCGGGATGGTGGCGATGACCCGCACCATCGCCCGTGCCTACGCCGCCGACGGCATCCTCGCCTTCGTCGTCGCGCCGGGCTTCACCATGACCGGCATGGCGGAGGAATATCTCAGCAGCCGCGGCGGCGACAAATTGCTCGCCGACATCCCGCTCGGCCGCGTCGCCAGCGCCGCCGAAGTCGCCGAGACGATCCGCTGGCTCAGCCTCGACGCGCCGCCGTCGCTGACGGGGGCAGTGCTCGACGTGAACGGTGCGAGCTATGTCCGGTAGTGCGGCGTCCGGCTGGCGCGTCCGCCTCCCCGCGACCCGCGCCGAGGCCGAGGCGATCCCCTTCGCCGACGACGCCTTTCCCGACCGCGAGCCGCCGCCGACGCTGCTGACCGACGAGTCCGACCCGTCGCGCCCCGACGACTGGACCCTAGACGCCTATTTCGCCGAAGAGCCCGGCACCGATGACATCGCCCGCCTCTACGCCCTCGTCCCCGCCGCTGCACCGGGGAGCGCAATCGTCGAGCCGGTCGCCGACACCGACTGGGTGACGCTCAGCCAGTCGGGCTTCCCCCCCGTCCGCGCCGGGCGCTTCGTCGTCCACACCGCCGCCCACGCCGACGCGGTCCGCGCCAGCGACATCGGCATCGCGATCGAGGCGGGGCTGGCGTTCGGCACCGGGCAGCATTTCACGACCCACGGCTGCCTCGCCGCACTCGACGGGTTAGCGAGAACCCACCAATTCGCCCGCGCCGCCGACCTCGGCACCGGCACCGGCGTCCTTGCCATCGCCATCGCCAGGCGCTGGCCGCGCGCCACCGTCGTCGGCAGCGACATCGACCCGGTCGCGACGTGGGTCGCCCGCGCCAACCTCGCCGCGAACGGCGTCCGGTCCGGACGCGGGCGCGGCGCGATCGACCTCGTCACCGCTGCCGGAGTCGCCCACCCCCGGCTGCGCGGGCCCTTCGACCTCGTCACCGCCAACATCCTCGCCGGCCCGCTGGTCGCGATGGCGGGTCCGGTCGCGGCGACGCTCGCCCCCGGCGGCATCCTCGTCCTCGCCGGGCTGCTGACGAGCCAGGCGCGCCGCGTCGCCGCTGCCTACACCGCGCGCGGATTTAAGCTGGTCGACCTCCTCGCCCACGGCGAATGGCCGACACTGGTGCTCCGCCGCGGCCCTTGATCCTCCCCGCCTTCGGGGAGGGGGACCATGCTCTTGCATGGTGGAGGGGCGGTCGAGCGAACTCACGCTCCGAGCGCGCTCCGCCTCCCCTCCACCGCGAAGACGCGGTCCTCCTCCCCGAAGCCGGGGAGGATCAAGGCGCACCCGGCCCTACTCGCGAGCCGCTCCGGCGATTTCCTGCCACCCCGCCTCGTCGATCACCGTAATCCCGAGCGCCGCCGCCTTCGCCGCTTTCGAACCAGCCCCCGGCCCAGCAATAACCAGATCGGTCTTCGCCGACACCGACGCCGCGACCCGGGCCCCCATCCGTTCGGCCTGCGCCCGCGCCTCGTCACGGCTCATCGTCTCGAGCGTGCCCGTGAAGACGACGGTCTTCCCCGACACCTGCGACGCCTTGGTCGCGTGGACGAGGTCGGCGACCGTGACCTCCGCCAGCAGGTCGGCGACGAGATCGCGATTATGCGCCTCGGCGAAGAAGTCGGTGATCGCCTCGGCGATCTCTGGCCCAACCCCGCCAACCGCGAACAGCCCCGCCAGCTCCGCAGCACGGCGCTTCCTGAACTTGTCGTCGCTCTCGCCGAGGACCGCGACCGCCGTCCGCCAATGCTCGACCGCCGCCGCGACACGATCGGCAAAGCCTTGATATGTCACGAAGGCCCGCGCCAGATCGCGCGCGATGACCTCGCCGACATGGCGGATTCCGAGTCCCAACAGGAAGCGGTCGAGCGGCACCTCGCGTCGCGCCTCGATCCCCGCGAGCAGATTGTCGACCGACTTCGCCTCGAAACCCTTGCGCGCGACGAGCGCATCGCGGTGATTCCTGAGCCGGAAGATATCCGCCGGGGTCGCGATCAGGCCCTCGCCGACGAACAGCTCGATCCGCTCCGACCCGAGCCCCTCGATGTCGAGCGCGCGGCGCGAAACGAAGTGGCGAAGACGCTCGATCCGCTGCGCCGGGCAGATCAGCCCGCCGGTGCAGCGCCGCGCCACTTCTCCCGCCTCACGCACCGCAAGGCTGCCGCACGCCGGGCAGACGGTCGGGAAAACAAAGGCTTCGCCGCGGGGGGCGTCGCTCGGCACCGGGCCGAGGATCTGCGGGATGACGTCACCGGCGCGCTGGAGCTCGACGATATCGCCGACGCGGACGTCCTTGCGCGCGATCTCGTCCTCGTTGTGGAGCGTCGCGTTGGTCACGATGACCCCGCCGACGCCGACCGGTTCGAGCCGCGCGACCGGGGTCAGCTGCCCGGTCCGCCCGACCTGGATGTCAATTGCGAGCAGCGTCGTCGTCGCGCGCTCGGCGGGAAACTTGTGCGCCAGCGCCCAGCGCGGCGACCGCGCGACCTGTCCGAGCCGCGCCTGCCAGTCGAGGCGGTCGACCTTATAGACTACGCCGTCGATGTCGTACGGCAGCTCGGCGCGGTCGATTTCGATGCTGCGATAGACATTGAGCGCGGCGTCGACGGTGTCGCAGACCTTGAGCCGGTCGCTCACCGGGAAGCCCCACGCCGCGATCGCCGCCATCACCCCCGCCTGCGTGTCGCCGGGAACGCGACTCATCTCGCCCCAGCCATGCGCAAACAAGCGCAGCGGCCGCGCCCGCGTCACCGCGACGTCGAGCTGACGCAGCGACCCCGCCGCCGCGTTGCGCGGATTGGCGAACAGGCGCTGCCCTGCGCTCGCCTGCGCCGCGTTCAAGGCGAGGAAATCGGCCTTCGACATATAGATTTCACCGCGCACCTCGACGACTGCCGGCGCGCCATCGGGCAACCGCTGCGGCACGTCGGCGACCGTCGCGAGGTTGGCGGTGACGTCCTCGCCGACCGCGCCATCGCCCCGCGTCGCCCCACTGACGAGCGCGCCGTCGCGATAGACCAGCGACACCGACAGCCCGTCGATCTTCGGCTCGGCGGTTACGGCGACGGCTTCGTCATCACCAAGCCGGAGAAACCGCCGCACCCGCGCGATGAACTCGACCACCTCGTCATCGGCGAATGCGTTGTCGAGGCTGAGCATCGGGCGGGAATGGACGACCTTGCCGAACCCCGCCGCCGCCGCCGCTCCGACCGCCTCGGAGGGTGAATCGGCGCGCTTCAGATCAGGGTAGGCGGCCTCGAGTTCGGCATTGCGCCGGACCAGCGCGTCGTATTCAGCGTCGCTGATCGTCGGCGCGTCGTCGCGGTGGTAGCGCGCGGCATGCTCGGCAATCTCGACGGCGAGGCGCGCGAGTTCGGCTTCGGGGTCGGCGAGTGGAGCGGTATCTTCGGCCATGCCCCGACCATTAGCAGCGTCTTCGCCGGTGCGGGAGAGCAAGACCGGTCAGGACAGATCCGGGCGCGGTCGGCCATAAGGCGCCCATGGACACGCCGCCCTCCCCCCGCCCGAGCCTGATCGGCGTCGTCGACTGGATCGAGCGGCACCTCGACGAGCCGCTGACGTTCGACGCGATCGCCGATCGCTCGGGGCTATCGCCGTATCATTTCTCGCGGCTGTTCACCGCGCGAATGGGCCGCAGCGTGATGGCGCATCTGCGAGGGCGACGGCTGGTCAAGGCCGGGCAGCGGCTCGTCGCCGACCCCGACGCGCGCCTGATCGACCTCGCCTTCGACTGCGGATTCGAATCGCAGGAGGCGTTCACCCGCGCTTTTCGCCGCGTCTTCGGGGTCGCCCCGGGGCGCTTCCGCCAAGGTTTCGCACTTACTCCGATCGAAGGACAATATCCGATGACGATGCCTGCCCCTGACGTCGCCGCCGCCGTCACGCTGCTCCCTGAGCGCGTCGCGATCCCGGCTTTCTTCGTCGCGGGACCATCGAACCGCTTCGTCGCATCGACGAAGGCCGAGATCCCGCACCTCTGGTCGCGGCTGATCGGGGCCCTGCCGTTCGACGGCCAGGTCGACAGCTGGGCGACCTACGGGGTCGTCTCGGCGGCCGATCGCAGCGACGGCAGCTTCGATTATATCGCCGGGGTCGAGGTCGTCGACGGGGCGAGCGTGCCCGATGGCTTCACCGTCATGCCAATCCCTGCAGCACGTTACGCGGTATTCCGCATCATCCTCAACGGCGGCCCCGTCCACCCGCAGGTCAAGGCAGCCATGGCGGCGGTGTGGGGCGAGTTGATCCCGGCGTCGGGGCTGACGGTCGCCGACTCCCCTGATTTCGAGCGCTACGACGGTAAGTTCGCCCCGACCAAGCCGGGCGCGACGATCGATTTCCATGTCCCGGTGGCGGCATGACCGCCAGACGCTAGGCCAGCGCGAGCAGCCGTACCGCCTGCGCCCGCGCCTCGTCGGTGACCTCCGCCCCCGACAGCATCCGCGCGATTTCCTCGCGGCGTTCGCTCGCGTCGAGCGGGGTGACGCCGGTGCGGGTGACGGTGCCGCTGACCGACTTGGCGATCCGCCATTGGTTCGCTCCCCGCGCTGCGACCTGCGGGGAATGGGTGACGACGAGAACCTGCGTGGTTAGTGCGAGCCGTGCCAGGCGATCGCCGATCGCACTCGCTACCGCCCCGCCAACCCCCCGATCGATCTCATCGAAGATCATCGTTCCAGCCGTTCCGGTTTCCGCTAGGGCGACCTTGAGCGCGAGGATGAACCGCGACAGCTCGCCTCCCGAGGCGATCTTGACCAACGGGCCGAACGGCGCCCCGGGGTTGGTCGAGATCTCGAATTGCACCGCATCTGCCCCGCCCGCGCCTTCGGGAGCCGCCGTGATCGCAGTACGGAAACGCGCGGCGTCGAGCCTGAGCGGCCCGAGTTCGCCGGTCACCGCGGCGTCGAGCTTCGCGGCTGTGGCAGTTCGCGCAGCGGTCAGCGCCGCCGCCGACTTGTTGAACATCGCTTTCGCCGCCGCCGCCGACTTCGTCAGCCCGGTCAGCCCCAACTCCCCGGCATCGATCGCCGCCGCCCGCGCGGCAAGCTCGGCGGCGAGCGCGGGCAGTGCATCGGGCTCGACGCGGTGCTTGCGGGCCTGCGCACGCAGCTCGAACAACCGCGCCTCGGTCGCGTCGAGCTGCTCGGGAGCGAAACTCAGCGCCAACCCGGCGGCGGCAAGCGCGTCCTCGGCCTCGCTCGCCTCGATCACCGCGCGGTCGAGGCTTTCCAGTGCGCTCGCCAGCAAAGGGTGCTCGGGCGCGAGCCGGTCGAGCCGCCGCGCCGCCTGCCGCAGGCTGGCGAGTCCGCCGTCCGAGCCGAGCAGATGCGTCGTCACCGCGTCGAGGTCGCCCGCGAGCCGCGCCCCCTTCTGCATCGCCGATCGCGCTTCGGCGAGCTCGGCCTCCTCGCCCGGCTCGGGTGCCAGCGCGGTCAATTCGGCGACGGCGTGGTCGAGCCACTCACGGTCGCGCTGCCCTGCCTCGAGCGCTACTCTCGCCGCATCGAGGGCAGCCTCGGCGGCGCGCCACGCAGCGTAGTCCGCGGCGACAGTCCTAACCTTAGTAGATAATCCGCCAAAGGCATCGAGCAGGTCGCGGTGACCACGCGGATTGAGCAGCCCGCGATCATCATGCTGCCCGTGGATTTCGACCAGCCGCATCCCGAGTTCGCGGAGCAACGCGACCGAGACCGGTTGGTCGTTGACGAAAGCACGCCCTCCCCCATCGGCAGCGATGCGCCGTCGCAGGATAAGGTCGCCCTCGTGGTCGAGGTCGTTGTCGTCGAGCAGCGCGCGCGCCGGATTGTCGGCGGCGATGCTGAAGCTCGCGGTGACGCTGGCGAAGGTGGCACCCGAACGAACCAGGCCGGCGTCTCCGCGCGCGCCGAGAGCGAGACCGAGACTGTCGAGCAGGATCGACTTGCCCGCCCCGGTCTCGCCCGTGAGAACGCTCAGCCCCGCGGCGAAGTCGAGGCGCAACGCCTCGATCAGGACAACGTCGCGAATATCGAGGGCGGTTAACATTGCCGTGCAGCCCCAGCGCGATCGGCGTCGCATCCAACGCGCGGCTTAGTCACCGGAGCGGTCCACGGAGGTTCAGGCGACCTTCTTGGTCATCAGCGCATAGCTGTGCTTGTACCACTTAGTCCCGGGATAGTTGTAGCCAAGAACCGCCGCGGCCTTTTTCGCTTCCTCGGGAAGGCCGAGCGCGAGGTAGCATTCGACCAGCCGCTCGAGCGCCTCCGGCGTGTGGCTCGTCGTGTTGTAGGTGTCGATGACGGTGCGGAAGCGGTCGACGGCGCCAAGGAACTGCTTGTTCGCCTGGTAATAACGCCCGACCTCCATCTCCTTGCCAGCGAGGTGGTCGCGGGTCAGGTCGACCTTGAGCCGCGCGTCGGCGGCGTATTCCGACGCAGGGTAGCGGCGGATCAGTTCCTGCAACGCGTCGAGCGCCTTGAGCGTGATCTTCTGGTCGCGGTCGACCGAGGTAATCTGCTCGTAATAGCTGACCGCGACGACGTAATAAGCGTATGGCGCTTCGCGGCTACCCGGGTGCAGCGAGAGAAAGCGCTGCGCCGACAGGATCGCCTCGTTGTAATCCTGGCTGACGTAATAGCTGTACGCCGACATCAACTGTGCGCGACGCGCCCAGACCGAATACGGATGCTGGCGCTCGACCTCGTCGAACTGCGCCGCGGCGAGCTTGTACTGGCGGTTGCGGAGCGTCTCCTGCGCCGCAGTATAGAGCGTATCGACGTCGCGCGCGACGTACGGACGGTCCTTTTTCGTTTTCGTCGACGCGCAACCGCTGAGCGCGAGCCCGACGGCGAACGACGGCAGCAGGACGAGACGAAGCACGCGAGACTGGATCATGGGCATGTCCTTAGCCGATGGGCCGGGGGGTGCCAAGCGGCTCGCCCCGCACCGCAGCGACGACCTCGGCGATCGCGTCTGCGACCGCATCGGGGCGATCCTTGGGGATCAGATGGCCCGTCCCGCTCACCGTCCGCCGCACGCCGATCGTCGAATGTTCGGCGAGTTCCTGATGCAGCCCGGTCCAGACGCGGTCGACGACGCGGCGCGCCGGGTCGGGCAACGCGGCGTTGGTATCGCCCGCGGTCAATACGATCAGTGGCAGCGCGCCATAGCTCGACCGGCCTGCGGCGACCTCGTCCGACGTCGCCCCCCACAGGCTGTCGAGCTCGGCGACCTCGGCCTCCCATGTCGCGACCGGGGTCGCGGCGGCGCACTTGCCCAGCTTCGGGTCGGGCGACGGCAGGGCGTGCGCCTTCGCGGCGGCGAGGCAGGCGGCGGTGCGGTCGCGAAGTGCGGCGGTGCTCCCCGCCCCGGGGCCGAAGACCGCGCTCATTCGCCTGTCCTGATGCTCGACGCTGGGATCGGCGAAGACCATCCCGACGACGTCGCCCGGGCGGCGATCGGCGAAGGCGCGGACGTACAAGCCCCCTGCCGAGTGGCCGGCGACGACGAACGGCGCGGCGACCTTAAGCGCGCGCAGCCCCTCGTCGAGATCGCGGGCGATCGCGGTGGCGTCGCGCGGCGCGGGACCGGCGTCGCTCAGCCCGAGCCCGGCGCGGTCGTAGCTGCAGACGCGCGTGAGCGGCGTGACGAGGCGCTGGACCTTGCTCCACGCCAGCGACGACGCACCCCACCCGCCTTCGAGGATAACCGTCGGCGACCCGCTCCCGGTACAGCGGAAGGCAAGGCGCCGCCCGTCCGGCAGCCGCGCGAACAGGACCGCCGGGTCGACGGCGGGCGTAGCAGCGCTCAGCACGAGCCCGAGCGCAAGCAGCGTTGCGCCCGTCAATGCCGGTCGAGTGGAGCGCGGGCTACGACCGGAAATACGGAACGACCTCGCCCTGCTGCTTGATCGTGATCGGGTTGCCATATCGGTCCTTCGACCCGGCGACGGTCAGGCGGACCCAGCCTTCCGACACGCAATATTCGTCGACGTTGGTCCGCTCGACGCCCTTGAACCGGATGCCGATGCCGCGCTCGAGCAGCGCCGGGTCGTAGTGCGGGCTGCTCGGATTGTTGGACAGGCGGTCGGGCGGGGTGTCGGTGATCGCGGCTGGGGTTGCAGCGGCGGCGGCGGCGGCGGCGGCGGTTTCCGCGGTGCTCGGGACTTCCGCAATGGCGGCGTTACCCGGGATTTCGGTTCCGGCAGTCTCGGTGATGTCGTCGGTCATGGTCGCGCGCCTTCGGATCAAATGATAGCGCGTGATAGCCAGTTGAACCCGCCTGCGCTACTATCCGCCGATGTCCGAGGATTTCGTTCGTCACAAGCAGGCCTGGACCTCCGACGAGGTCGCCAAGCTCCACCGCTTCGCCGAGAAGGGCATGTCGGTCCGCGCGATCGCCAAGGCGCTCACCCGGAGTGAGGAATCGGTCAAGGCGCGGGCGAAGGAGGATTCGCTTAAGCTGGCGAAGTTGCGCTAGGCAGGCTGCGTAGGGTGTGCCCCCTCACCTCGACCGCAGCCCCACCGTGCGTAAATGCTCCCACGGGCCGTCGAGATAGCGCCAGACATCGATGCCGACGACATCGAACGACCACTGCTCGAACCCCTCGGTCAGCGCCGCGAGCGTCGCTTTCGCCACCTCGGGCGTGACCTTATTCTGAATCGTGACGTGTGCGGCGAGGCGGTGGCGGTCTTGCGGGATGAGCAGCGGCTCCCAGGCCTCGGACAGGTCTGCGTGGAGCGCCGACAGCTCCTGCGACCGGATGACATAGGCGGCGCCGCGGCCGAGCGAACGCACCCCGACGACCTCGGCGCGGGGTGCCGGGTGGTCGCGCGCAATCATCTTCAGCCGGGCGACAACCGCATCGAGCTCGCTGCCCGGGAGCTGGTGGAACAGCGAGATGTGCGCCGGCACGCGGTTGAGCGCCGCCGGGTAATGCGCCTGGCGCAGCGCTTCGAAACGCGCGAGCGTCGCGGCATCGGGTCGCGCGGTGATCACCAGTGGTCGGAAATCGGTCATTGCAGCCTCGCAGTGTTTGCACCAAGTGGAACCCAGCAGGGGGCGTAACGTTCGTTCGTCACGATCAGCCCCTAGATGTCGCTCATCGACAAACCAGCCTCACAACGAAGGAAACGTCCATGGCCAAGAAATCGATTGCCCCGGCCACCAGCGAGGCGCAGCCGCAGTACAAGGTCGACTATCGCGAAATCCAGCCGTACGGCACCCTCAAGGAACTGCCGATCGGTCTCGACGGCAATGCGCGGACACAGTCGGTGACGACGCTCAACCAGATTCTCGCCGACACGATGACGATCCGCGACATGTACAAGAAGCATCACTGGCAGATGTCGGGGGCGACCTTCTACCAGCTCCACCTGCTGCTCGACACGCATTATGAGGCGCAGGCCGAACTCGTCGACATGATCGCCGAACGGATCATGGCGCTTGGTGGCATCAGCATCGCGATGGCGGCCGACGTTGCCGAGATGACCAAGATCCCCCGCCCCCCCCGCGGCCGTGAGGATGTGCCGACGCAGCTTTCGCGTCTGCTCGAGGCGCATGAGATCATCCTGCGCCAGGCGCACGAGGGTGCCGATGCTGCCGACGAGTCGGGTGACGATGGCACCAACGACCTGCTCGTCTCGAACATCATCCGCACCAACGAGCCGCAGGTGTGGTTCATTGCCGAGCATCTGGCGGAGACGACGCTGGTCCGTTCGGATCAGTAAGCGACAAGCGCAGCCGAGCTCGCGAGAAGCGAACCGCGAGCTATCGAACGAAATATTTTGACGGATTAGCGAAGGTTTCAGTGACTTCAACGGCTTGGGAAACCAAGCCGTTGTTTTTTAGGTCTTGGAATTCTCGGCAATGGATGGGTTTGGCGCGTCGGCGTATCGGACGACGACGTCGATAGCGATGCGGTCACTTGTCTTAGGGACCGGCACGCCGAAACGTTGCGGAGTGGTTAACGCGCGTACGCATTTGATAAATATTTCGCGGGTTTGTACATATCTGGACCGAGCAGGCCGCCTTTCGGCAGTAGTCAAGATCATGATCCCCGAGGGAGTGATCAGATGGCTGACGAAGAGATTCAGTATTTTGAGCGTCGGGCAGAAGAAGAGGCTGGCATAGCCGTCGTGGCGAGCGATACCATCGTTCGTGAGACGCATGAACAGTTCGCCAAGGCTTACAAGCACCGTGTTGCACAGGCAAAAGTGGCGCGGGCAACTGTGGATAATATCCTCGGTTGACTTGATCCGTTAGGATGACGCGTAGCAACTTCGATATGATGTTGCGCAGCCTTTATATTAACTAGTTGTTAGTCGCGCTCTGGAACTAGAGCGCGCGTATGGACAGTTCCGAAGAGCGGCGGGCTGGCGATGGGCCAGCTTCTGAGGTTGAGACACGGCTAAGCGCGATCGGCAGCGGTCTCAGGCAATTCCTCAGCCTGCCGGGCAATGACGACATCGACGACATGCAGGCGTTGCTGGATCGGTTGGCGGACGAGGCGCACGATCGCTGAGGCCCTTCAGCGGTCGCGGCGGATTGACTGCTCGCGGACATAAACTGATGATCGATTTCGGCGACCAGCCAGCCGCCGAGGGGGCGTTCTTTTATGGCTTCGTAGCGGCGACGACCTAAATCCAGACTATTAGGCGCTGATGCCCGTTTCTGCGACCTGCCACTCATTCGTTTCGATGTTCTGGCTCAAATTGGCCGTTAGCTACTTTCCGAGTTGGGTTGGCTCCAGAGCGAAGCCTCACGTTCAGTTCAACGATGTCTATCGTTCACTCCCTCCCCCCAGTCAGAAACGCGCGGTCGCCGAGACGCGCAACTGGCGCGGCTCGATCGGCTTGATGTGGCGGTCATCGACCCCGGCGAGCGGCTCGCCGGGCAGGCGCGAGGTGTAATAATATTCGATCTCGTTGTCCTTCGCGTCGAAAGCGTTGAGCAGATCGGCGGCAATCGCAATCCGTCCGAAATCGAAACCGAGCCGGGCATTGACCACCGTCAACGGCTTGGCGCGGATGCTGTTGTCCTCAATAATCGGATAGGGCCCGAAGTGGCGAACGCGCACCGCCGCCGAGGTGCGCGCGTACTTGACGACCGCGCCCGCGGAAACGACGCTCTCAAGCGCGTTCGGGATATGGTCGGCCCCCGGCGGCAGGTCGGTCTCGCGAGCGTACGACCGCGAATATTGGCCGTCGATGGTCAGCCATTCGGCCGGCTTGTAGAACGCGCTGAGCTCATAGCCCTGGCGCTTCGATGGTCCGACCGGCGCGGTCTCGCCGGCGTCACCCTCGAACTGAAGTTCGGATTTGAGGTTGAGCCACCAGTAAGTCGCGGTCAGCGTCAGTCCGTCGGCCGGACGTGCGCGAATACCGGTCTCGTACCCAAGAGCTTTGACCAGTGCCGACACCTTGTCGACTGGCCTGACGCCGTCGTTCGGGTCGATCGTGATCGTGGTGCCGCGGCCGTCGTTCGAATGAAAACCCTCGCCGTAATTGGCGTAGAGTTCGATTTGGCGGAAGGGCGTCCACGCGATCGCCGCCTTGGGACTGACGATGCCCGCGGTGCTGGTGCCCGAATTGGCGGCGATGGTCGACCGGACGTCGAAGGCATAGCCATCGCCCCGCAGCCCGAGCACGACCCGGACGGTCGGCAGCAGGTGGATCGTCGCCTCGGCGAACACCCCGGCAGATTCCTCGTCGACGCGGTCCTGCCGGATGACCAACCGGATCCGGCCGAACTCGGTGTGATACAGCCCGACCGGCGCGATCAGGTCGGCGCGGGTGTCGGCGCCGACGAGCACTTCCACGGGCACGCCGAGGGTGACGGCGAATATCTTGTCGACCCGCCCGCCGAGGACGAAGCGCGAGTCGCGCTGTTCGAACTCGTCGCCGTGGACCGGATCGTCGAGGAAGTAGGTGAAGTTCGAGACGAGCTTGAACTTGTAGTAATTGGCATAGGCGAGCGCGGTGACTGGCGTCTCGCCGTCCTGCGTCCAGGTCGCCGAGGCCAACACCCGTGTCGTCGCCCCGCCGAGATACGGATCGAGATAGCCGAGGCGGTCGATCAGGCCTGAATCGATCGCGCGCTGCGGCACCTGCTCGGCCGAGCGGAAGTCGACGTGATAGCCCTGCAGGCTCGTTCGCAGCGTGCCGTCGCCGACCGGCCCGGTCCATTTGACGAGGGCGTTGAACAAGCGAAGGTCGCCGGGGATCTCAAACGGGCCGTTGTCGTAGCGGACCTCGCCGCCGACGAAGAGGTCGCCCACGCCGAGCTTCCGCGACCCGCCCGCAACGACTCGGTAATAGTCGCTCGTGCCGATCGTGGCGGTGACGAACGGCGTCGCGGTATCAATCGTGTGAAATTTCGCTGACCCCGCCGTGCCGAAGTCGCCGACGTCGGCGCGGTAAGGGCCCTTGGCGTAATCGATCGAGTTGATGAACTCGGGAACGATGAAGTTCAGGTCGCTATACCCCTGCCCGTGGGCGTGGGTCCGCAGGTTGATCGGCACGCCGTCGATGAAGGTCGCGAAGTCGGTGCCGTGGTCGAGGTTGAAGCCGCGCAGGAAATACTGGTTGGCCTTCCCCCCGCCCGAATGCTGGGTGGCGATGAGGCCGGGGATCACCTCGAGCAGCTCGCCGATGCGCTGAATGGGGCGGTTCTCGAGGTCGATCTTGCCGATCTGCCCTTCTGATGCCGACTGCGCTATGCCGATCAGGTTGGCTGCGCGCCCGGTGACGATGATATCGGCGGTCGGCGCGGCGTCGTCGGTGGGAACCTCGCTTCGAGCTCCCGTCGCACCGACAAGTGCTGTCCCGACGAGCATTAACCTCAGCAGTCGCATCGTCGCCCTTCCGGTAGGAAGCAGACGGTCGACCTGCTTACTATTGATTTACGCGGGGCAGTGGTTCGAGTTGCTAGCCAGACACGACGCCGGAAAATAAACGTATATCGGGGAAGCACAGCCTTTGTGAGGCAAGCACGGCCATTATGTTTTGTGCGTTAGGGGGAGCCTAGTCTCGCGAGCGCTGCGGCACGGGGATTTTCGCAGTCGCGCCGACCCATAACTTACCAATACCAAACATTCGGTTATTCGCTCACAGCATCTCCAGCGCGCGTCGTCTACGCGGCTGTGGGAACGCGACGTCGAGAGTGGCGAGGTCGTCGTTACCAAAGACGAGGTCGGCCGCCGCCCGGTTCTCGCGAGCGTGTTCGACCTTTCCCGCTTTCGGGATCGCGATCATGTGATCGCGGCGCAGTACCCAGGCAAGCGCGACCTGCGCCGGCGTGAAGCCATGCCGCGCGGCGATGCCGGCGAGGCGCTCATCACGGACGAGCTGGCTCTGCTCAACCGGGCTATACGCCATTGCCGCGATGCCACGCTCGGTCAGCCACGGAAGCAGGTCGCTCTCTGGCCCCCGGCGCGTCAGGTTGTAGAGGATCTGGTCGGCCACGCACCCGGTCCCGCCGGCGGTAACGAGCTCTGCCATGTCATCGGTGTCGAGGTTGCTGACCCCCCAGTGGCGGATGTGCCCCGACGCTTTGAGCCCCTCCATCGCCTCGACCGTCTCGGCGAGCGGGACCGAACCCCGCCAGTGGAGCAGGTAGAGGTCGATCCGATCGGTCGCCAGCCGCTTGAGGCTAGCCTCGCAGGCGCGCCGCAGGCGGTCGCGAGAAGCATTCTGCGGATAGGCCTTGCTGACGATGAACACCTGATCGCGGATGCCGGCGACCGCCTCGCCGACGAGCGTTTCGGCGGCGCCGTCGGCGTACATCTCGGCGGTGTCGATCAGCGTCATGCCGAGGTCGATGCCGGTGCGGAGCGCGGCCACTTCCGCCGCCCGCCGGTCGCGGCGTTCAGCCATCTTCCACGTGCCTTGGCCAAGCACGGGGACGGTTTCGCCGCCCGGCAACGTCACCGTCTTCATGTCTGCTCCGCTCCGCTTGTCTTCACCCCTGCCGGCAGGCAACGCACCGCAATGGATCAGGGTTCGATTTCGGGTATGCAGATATCGGCGGACCAGGCGCGACGCATCGCGCTGGCGGCGCAGGGCTTTGGCCGGCTGCACCCGAACGTGGTCAATCAGGGGCATCTACGCCGCACGATCGACCGGCTCGGTCTGCACCAGATCGACAGCGTCAATGTCCTCGTCCGCGCCCATTATTTGCCAGCCTTCTCACGGCTGGGCACTTACGACCGGGCGCTGATCGACCGCGCCGCGTAGGGCCGCCGGTCGGAGCGGCGGCTGTTCGAGTATTGGGCGCACGAGGCATCACTCCTGCCGCTCGACCTCCACCCACTGCTCCGCTGGCGCATGGCGCGCGCCGACCGTAGCGAGGCGGGCTGGACCGGCTTGCGCGTCTTCGCCGGCGAGCGGCGCACCGAGGCCGAGGCGCTACTCGCGCAGATCCGCGACCGCGGCCCGATGACCGCCGCCGACTTCGACGGCGGCAAGGGCCGCGGCGGCTGGTGGGAGTGGGGCGACACCAAGCGCGCGCTCGAATGGCTGTTCTGGTCGGGGCGGATCACCACTGCAACCCGGCGGCCCAGCTTTGCCCGCGTCTACGACCTGACGGAGCGGGTCTTCCCGGCGGCCGTCCTCGACCTGCCGACGCCCGACGAGCGCGACGCCCACCGGGCCCTGATCGCATGGTCGGCGCAGGCGCTGGGGGTCGCTACCGCCACCGATCTCCGCGATTATTTCCGTCTCGGTCCCGACGACGCGCGCGTCGCCATCGCCTCGCTCGTCGACGACGGCGCCCTGATCCCGGTGACGGTTGAGGGCTGGCTGCGGCCCGCCTACCTCCACCGCGACGCAAGGCTCCCAAAACGGATCGAGGGACAAGCGCTGCTGGCGCCGTTCGATCCGCTGATCTGGGAACGCTCGCGCACCGAGCGGCTGTTCGGCTTCCGTTATCGGATCGGGATTTATACTCCGGCGGCCAAGCGCACCGACGGCTATTAGGCTCACGACTCATTGATCAGAGCCAGAAGATGACGGTAGCGGCGAGCGCGATGGCGGAGAAAAAGACTGTCGGGCATCTATCGTAGCGAGTGGCGACGCGGCGCCAGTCCTTCAGACGGCCGAACATAATCTCGATA
>NZ_JANYGL010000039.1 GCF_025362435.1 Polymorphobacter sp. | reverse complement strand
GAGGCCGAGTGCCTGCGCTGGGCGGCGCTGCATGCGCACCCCGAGCACAAGGAGATGACGGTCGCGCAGGCGCTCGAGCTGGAGCGGCCTGCGCTTCAGCCGATGCTCGCACCGTTCGATGGGTTCCACGAGACCCAGCATGCGGTAACCGGCACCTGCCTGATCAGCTTTGACCGGAACCGCTACTCGGTTGCTGCCAAAGCGGTTCGTCGAGCCGTCCAGGTCCGGGCCTATGCCGACCGGATCGTCGTGCGGATGGGTGATGAAGTGATCGCCGATCATCCCCGGTTCTTTGGCCGCGATCGGACGATCTACGACCCTTGGCATTATCTGCCGGTGCTGGTGAACAAGCCCGGCGCACTGAGGAACGGAGCGCCGTTCCAGGACTGGGATCTACCCTCTGCGCTCGCGCGGCTGCGGCGCAAGCTTGGCAGCGACGACGATGCCGATCGACGCTTCGTCCGCGTTCTTGCGGCGGTCCTCAGCGATGGACTGGATGCGGTCGAGAGCGCGGTTCGCGAAGCGCTCGACGCCAGTGCCGTCAGCGACGAGGTCGTGTTGAACATCCTAGCACGACGGCGCGAGCCGCCCCGTCCTGCGTCGATCATCACGTCCGAGGACCTGGCGCTGATGCACCCTCCAGTCGCCAACTGCGCCCGCTACGACAGTCTGCGAGGTATCCGTGCAGCGGCATGAGATGATCGACGCCATGCGAGGGCTGGGGCTTAAAGGTATGGCAGGCGCGTTCGATGATGCGGTCACTGCCGGCGTCCAGCGCAAGCATACCGCGATGGAGATCCTGACCGATCTGCTGCGCGCCGAAGGCGCACATCGCCACGCCGCCTCGATCCGATACCGCATGACTGCCGCCAAGTTGCCGGTCGTAAAGGACCTCGACGCGTTCGTGTTCGAGAACACCCCGATCAACGAAGGGCTGGTCCGCTCGCTTCACGCAGGCTCGTTCCTGCCGGAGCGGCGCAACGTCGTGCTGGTTGGGGGCACGGGCACGGGCAAGACCCACCTCGCCAGCGCGATCGCCGCCAGCGTCATCCGCGCCGGTGCCCGTGGTCGCTACTTCAACACCGTCGATCTGGTGACGCAGCTCGAGGAGGAGACCCGGATCGGCAAGGCTGGCACGCTCGCGGCTCACCTGCGCCGCCACGAGCTCGTGGTGCTCGACGAGCTTGGCTATCTGCCGTTCGCCCGTTCGGGTGGCCAGTTGCTGTTCCACCTGATCAGCAAGCTCTACGAGCAGACGTTGTCAATGTCGCTGTAATTATCCCCGGAAGCGGCGAAGTAAAATTCCCCACTTTTGCGGAACGGGGCTTAGGCGGCCTGTCGATCGGCACCTCCATATTTCGGCGGGCGTCCGCGCCGCTTGGGGTCTGCAGCGCCGGGCAAGGTCCGGCTGCTGATCGGGCGAACGGGCTCGGGCAGCAGGTCGGCGTGGCGGCGCAGCCGGTAGCTCGAGCCTTCGATCTGGACAACGATGGCATGGTGTAGGAGCCGGTCGAGGAGCGCCGTGGCGACAACCGGGCTGCCGAAGATCTCGCCCCACTCAGCAAAGCCCCGGTTTGAGGTCAGGATCATCGCCCCTCTCTCGTAGCGGGCATTGACCAGCTGGAAGAACAGGTTGCCGCCCCCGGGGACGACGGGCAGATAGCCGATCTCATCGACGATGAGCAGGGCGGGCCGGCAGTAGAACCGGATACGCTCGCGCAGCGTACCCTCACGTTCAGCCTTGGCGAGCGCGCTGATCAGATCGGCAAGCGGGATGAAGTAGACGCTCTTGCCGGCCTTGACGGCCTCGACGCCGAGTGCGGTCGCCAAGTGGCTTTTGCCGGTGCCCGGTGGCCCGAGGAGATGGACGACCTCGCAGCGCTCGACGAAGTTCAGCTCGGCAAGCGCCAGCACCCTCGCCTTGTCGAGCGATGGCTGGAACGAGAAGTCGAAGCCGGCCAGCGTCTTGATCGTACCAAGGCGACCCATCACCAGTGCGGTCTTGATGCGTCGGTTCTCACGGAAGGTCAGCTCCTCGAGAAGCAGCTGCTCGATCGCCTCGAGCGCGGTGATCTCGCCGTGATCGAGGCGGGCGACGCAGCGGTCGACGACCTCGATGGCGCGCGGCATCTTAAGGCCGACCAGGCTGGTCTTGATGCGGTCGAGAAGCGACGCGGACGGGTCGGGCAAGATCGCGCTCATGCCGCACCTGTCGCGGTTGCCAGGCGACGCCCGATGGCTTCGTAGACCGCCAGCGGGCGGCGTCCGACACGATCGCCGCCAAGGCCGGTCGGGACGGCTGCCTGGTCGCGCTGCCGGGCGGATCGCCGGTGACCCTCGAGCAGCGACCGTTGCCGGCGGCCGTCGAGCAGCGGATGCCGGGCGATCAGCCGGTCCCCTTCGAAGATCTGGATCTCGTCGGCCATGCTGTGCACCTCGACGAGGCGCCGCCGCGTCGCATCGGGGACCGAGTAATAGTTGCCGCCGACACTGACCATGCCTTCGCAGCTGATCCGGCGATCGAGCTTGAGCACCGCGCCGAACGGGATCAGCGGCAGGAGCAGCAGCGACGGCTTTTCCTCGGCGAAGGCCTCGTCGACGACGCGGCCGGTGGTGGCATGCACGCGCGGGTTGGCGACATCGCCCAGCCAGTCCTTGAGCTGACGGTTGAGATCGTCGAGATCGCGGAAGCTGCTGCCGAGGAAAAAGTCCTCCCGGATGTAACGGAACGGCCGCTCGACCTTGCCCTTGGTCTCGGGGCGATAAGGCCGGCAGGCCTTGGGCAGGAAGCCATAATGCTGGGCGAGGTCGCCCAGGGTCCGGTTGTAGACGACGCGGCCGTCCTCGTCCTCGCCGATGACGGCGGTCTTCATCCGGTCGTAGAGGATCTGGCGCGGCACGCCGCCAAAGGCCTCGAAGGCGGCCTTGTGACAGCCGAGCACCGTCTGCATCGTCTGGCGATGCGCGAAGCGCGCCCAGATCAGCCGCGAGTAGCCGAGCACCATCGAGAACAGCCAGACGATATGCACGACGCCCGGCTCGTCGGTGAAGCGCACGCGGAACTGGGCGAAGTCGACCTGGGCCTGCTCGCCCGGCAGCGTCTCGAAGCGAACCGCAAAGCCTTTGCCGCCGCCCGCCGGGCGCAGCGCGCGGACTTCGTCGCGCACCATCGAGTAGCCGCCCGCATAGCCGCGCGCCGCGATCTCGCGCAGCAGGCGCTGCGCCGTCAGGCCGGGGTACAGCGCCAGCCGCGTCCGCAGATAGGCGACATGATCGTCGATCACACGGGCGCGCGGCTGTCTTGGTCCATAGGCTGGCGGCTCGAGGCCACGGGCGATGTATTTACGAACCGTCTTGCGATCGACCCCGGCCTGGCGGGCGATCACGGCAAGCTTCAGTCCTTGCCGATGCAAATCGAGGATCATCATCAGATCTCCAAGCTTCTTCATCGCAGCAACCCCTCCGGTCAGGAGGCACATGCCCGATATTGCGACGCTGCTGTCTGCCGGGGGCTAGCCCCCGGCAGACAGCAGCAGGAAGAAGTGGGGAATATTCAAACGCCACTTGTGGGGCAGATTACTACGCCATCAACACCGCCTGCAGCTTGACGCGCTCGCCACCTATAACGGCCCAGTCTTCGCTCCAGTCGAACTGGAACGCCTCGCCGGGTGCAAACCGCAACGGCACGAAGGCGCCGCGTCCAACGGTGCGCGCAAGATCCTGTTGTTGCTGTCGCCAGCGTCGTGCGAAGGCA
>NZ_JANYGL010000015.1 GCF_025362435.1 Polymorphobacter sp. | reverse complement strand
AATCCAGTCGAAAGTGCCCCAATGGTCGAGCCTGCCGATGCCAAGGAACTGATCGACGAAGCGATCGAACGCGCTGAGAGCGAGCGCGACGGAGTCGATGCCGCCGAGCGCACGATTGAAAAACGCTTTCGCGATCGCGTTTCGCTGCTGGTCGGCATCGCAGCCGTATCGCTGGCGATTATCCATATGGCGGCAGCGGGCGCGGCGCGCGAAAGCGTCCTTCGCGGCATCGAGGCGTCGGACACCTTCAACTACATGCAGGCCAAGATCGTCCGCGAAACCGTCGCCAAGGCCGCTGCGCAGACGACAGGGATCGATGCAGCGAGCCGCGCCGAGTGGGCGGCCGAGGCGAAGCGTCTGCGCGCACCCGACACGAAGGGGCATGGCATTCCCCAGCTTGAAGCCCGCGGCGCGAACGAACGTGCCGAGGGTCGACGTGCGGCACACGCGGGCGAGGGTTTTGAGCTCGGCGAGACGGCGCTGCAGATGGCGATCGTCCTCCTGTCGATCGCGCTCGTGGCGCGGTCACGGCCCATCGTCGGCGGTGCCTTGATCCTCGCCATCGCGGGTATCGCCATCGCAGCAGCGACCGCCGCCGGGCTGAGCCTTCCTTGGGCCGGCTAGAAAGCCCAGCCGGTCAGGCGGCCGGGACGTAGCTCCCGCCGAGTGCGCGGACCAGCGCGACAACGGTCTGCATGCGGCTTGTCTGGACGGTCAATGCCGCGCGCTCGGCCTCGAGCGACGCGGTCTGGGCGGTGACGACGTCGAGATAGTCCGACGCACCGTCGCGGTAGCGGACGAGGGCGAGTTCGCGGGTTCGCTCGGCAGCTTGTGCGGCGGCCAACTGATCGGCAGCCTGCGCCGACAGGTGGCGTGTCGCGGCGATCTGGTCCTCGGCTTCACGAAATGCAGTCAGGACGGTCGTCCGGTAATTGGCGGCGGCCTCGTCGTACTGCGCGCGGGAGATGCGCACCTGCGCCCGGCGGCGGCCACCATCGAACAGGGTCAGTAGCGCCTGCGCCGGTCCGAGCGCCCAATACGTGGCGGGACTGCTGAAGATCGATCCGCTGGTCGCCTCGACACCGCCGCCCAACCCGAGCGAGATGTTGGGGAAATATGCTGCGCGCGCGACGCCGATGCGAAAATTGGCGGCAGCGATCCGCCGCTCGGCTTCGGCAACGTCGGGGCGGCGCTCGACGAGCTGCGACGGCACGCCGAACGCGACCGGCGGCGGCTCGAGCGAGCGAACGAGCGGTGCGATGGCGAAGCTCGACGCGACCTCGCCGACGAGCGCCGCGATCTCGTGTTCGGTCGCCGCGCGTTCGTTGGCGGTTGCGGAGATCTGCGCTCGCGCCGCCGACAAGACATTGTCCGCGCGGCTGACGTCGAGGCCCGAGGCGATGCCGCCATCGTGGCGTGTCGTCGTCAAGTCGCGGGCGCGCTCATAGGCGACCACGGTTTCGTGCAAGAGCGCAGCCTGTGCGTCGAGGCCGCGAAGGCGGAAGTACGCGTCGGCGACCGACGCCTGAAGGCTGAGCTTGACCGCGGCGAGGTCGGCCGCGCTCGCCGCCGCGTCGGCGCGGTCGGCGCGGACGCTGTTGCGTACCCGGCCCCACAGGTCGAGTTCGTAGTCGAGCGTCGCGCCGATCGAGAACTCGTTGTAGGTCACCGCGCTGCCGTTCGACAGCGGCCGGCCGGCTGATGCGCGGGTGCGACCCGCGGCAGCGTTGGCAGCGACCCTCGGCACCTGGTCGGCGGCGGTGTAGCTGACGAGGGCTCGCGCGGCATCGTAACGTGCCAGTGCGGCCGCAAGCGTCGGGCTGGCTTTCTCGCCACGCGCCTCGAGGTCGTTGAGCACCGGGTCGGCAAACATGCTCCACCATGCGCCGCGCGGCGCGGTGTCGGCCGGGGTAGCGGTGGTCCAGCCGGCCACCTCCTTGTACGCGGGCGGCGCGACCGTCGCCGGCGGCTTGTACGGCGGCGCCAGCGAACATGCAGCGGTCGCCAGCAGCGCGGTCAGGACGGCGGCAGTTACCGTGCCTCTAGCCCTGAACACGGCCGGCCTTGCGCTGATCTTCGACGCGGACCCGGTCACCGTTTTCGAGCGCGTCGGGCGGCGAGTCGATGATGCGCTCGTTGCCGTTTAACCCGGCGCTGATCTCGACTTGCTTGCCCTCGTCGCGGCCGATCGTGACCCGCTTCATCGTGACCCGGCCACTGCCGTCGACGAGCGCGACGGTCGGTCCGTTCGCACGCAGGATTAGCGCGCTGGCGGGCAGGTGGACACTCGTACCGGCCGCCGCAAGCGGGAACGTGACCTGCGAATACGAGCCCGGCTTGAGTGCGCCACCCTTGTTGTCGGTCTGAAGCTCGACCAGCACCGTCCCCGACTGGAGGTCGACCGCGCCGGCATTGCGCGTCAGCACGAGGTCGAAGTTCCGCCCGGGGTACTCGGGCAGCGTCATCGTCGCGTGCATCCCGGCATGGACCTGCGCCGACGCGCCCTGTGGCACCCGGACATAGACGCGCATGCGGTGGACGTCGGAGACAGTGAACAGCGCCGTTGCCGATGCGGTGCCCGAGCTGACGAGACCGCCGATCTGTGCCGAGCGGCTGGTGACGGTGCCCGCAAACGGTGCGGCGAGGCGGGTAAAGCCCTGCAGCGCGCGCAGCCGCTTGAGATTGGCGAGCTCGCCGTTGGCGATGGCGTTCTTCGAGGCGAGATCGCCCGCCTTCTCGTCGGTCTCCTGCTGCGATACGGCGTCCTTGGCGCGCAGCGCGACCCAACGCACCGACGTGCTCTTGGCGAGCGACGCGTTGGCCAGCGCAGTCTGGTAGTTCGCCTCCGCCTGCGCGAGCTGCTGGTCGACCTCGGGAGCGTCGAGGATCGCGAGCGTCTGCCCGGCGACGACGTGGTCGCCGATGTCGACGAGCCAGCGCCGCACGTAGCCGTTGGTCCGGGCGTAGATAGGCGCGCTGTTGTACGCCTGCACGCTGCCGGGGAGGACGAGCCCGGTCGACTGGTTGCCGCGGGTCGGGGTGACGAGCGAGACGGCGGGAACCGCAGCATCGCTGGCGATGCCGACGAGCTGGTGATCGGCATTGCTGCGCGAGGATATACCGTAGCCGACGACCGCGAGGGCGAGGACCGCCGCGCCGATGCCGGCGAGCTTCAGTTTGCGCGAACTCGCGGCCGCACGGGCGGGCTCGAACTGCGTTGGCGATGGATCAAGCATTGGCGAGCTCAAGCTCCTGTGCGGCGTGCTTCGGGCGGCCATGCCGATGGACGAAGCTGAAGATGGTCGGCACGAGGAACAGCGTCGCAACCGTCGCGAAGATCAAGCCGCCGATCACCGCACGGCCGAGCGGCGCGTTCTGCTCGCCGCCTTCGCCAAGCCCGAGCGCCATCGGCGTCATCCCGATGATCATCGCGAGCGCGGTCATCAGCACCGGACGGAAGCGCACCTTGCCCGCCTCGATCGCCGCCTTGGTCGCGTCGCCGAGGATTTCGAGCTGCTCGCGCGCGAAGCTGACCACGAGGATCGAGTTCGCCGTGGCGACCCCCATGCACATGATCGCCCCGGTCAGCGCCGGCACCGACAAGGTCGTCCCCGTTGCGAACAGCATCCAGACGATCCCGGCGAGTGCCGCCGGCAAAGCGGTGATGATGACGAAAGGGTCGACCCAGCTTTGGAAGTTGACGACGATCAGCAGGTAGATCAGCGCGATCGCGGCGACGATGCCGAAGCCGAGGCCGGTGAAGCTGTCGTTCATCGTCACATACTGGCCGCGCAGTGTCACCGTCACGCCCTTAGGCTTGACCTTGTCGAGGTTGTGGATCGCGGCGTTGATCTCCTTCGCGACCGAACCGAGGTCGCGCCCCTGCGGCGTCCCAAAGATGTCGATGACCGGCGCGATGTTGTAATGGCTGATGACCGGCGAGGTGCTGGTCCGGACGAAGGTGCTGAGCCCGCCGAGCGTTTGCGCGGCGGTACTGGCTTCACCCGAGATCGGCACACCCTGCAGGTCGGCGATCGAACCGATGCGGTATTCCGGCGTCTGGGCAACGACCGCGTACGACACGCCGTTGTCGGGGTTGAGGAAGAACACCGGGGCGGACGTCGCGGTCCCGGCGAGGGTCGTCGCGAGGCTGTTGGTGACGTCACGCTCGGTCAGTCCGTATTGCCCGATCCGCGTCCGATCGATGTTGATGTTGAGCTGCGGCGAGCGCGCCGACTGCTGGATCCGCACGTCGGCCATCCCGGGGATCGAACGGATCGCGCGGAGGATGCGCGCGGCGTGGGCGGCATTGGCTACGGCGTCCTTGCCGGTGACCTGGATGTCGATCGGGGCGGGGGCGCCGAAGTTGAGGATCTGGCTGGTGATGTCGGCGGGCAGGAACGCAAAGGTCGTGCCGGGGAAATCCTTCGGCAGCTGGCGCCGCAGCAACGCGATATACTCGGCGGTCGGGCGATGCTCCTTGGTCAGGGCGACGAGAATGTCACCGTCCTGCGAGCCGATCGTGCCCGAATTATTATAGACCGTGTTGATCGAGCTGACCGGCAAGCCGATGTTGTCGACCACCGAGGCAAGCTCCGACGGCGGGATCAGCTCGCGGAGGCGTCGCTGGATCAGGTCGAACTCGGCGGCGGTATCCTCGATCCGCGACCCGATCGGGGCGCGAACGTGCATCGTGATCTGCCCGGCGTCGACGCTCGGGAAGAAGTTGCTGCCGAGGAACGGGACGAGCAGGAACGACGCCAGCACGACGGCCATGAAGCCGATCATGAAGATGCCGCGTCCGGCGAGGGCGCGCTCGAGCAGGCCGCCATAGCCGGTGCGGATGCGGGAGAAGGTCCGTTCGAAGCCACGCTGGAAGCGGACTAGCGGATTGCGCGACCCGGGCTTGCCCGCGGCATGCCCGTCTTCGCCGACCGCATGCGCCCGCAACAGGTACATCGCCATCGTCGGCACCAGCGTCCGCGACAGCACGAACGAGGCGATCATCGCGAACACCACCGCCATCGCCAGCGGCACGAAGAGGAATCCGGCGACTCCGGGCAGGAAGAACATCGGCACGAAGACGATGCAGATGCACAGCAGCGAGACGAACGCCGGGGTGACGATCTGCGCCGCGCCGTCGAGGATCGCGGGGACGACGGCCTTGCCCTTCTCGAGGTGCCACTCGATGCTCTCGATCGTCACAGTCGCATCGTCGACCAAGATGCCGACCGCCAGCGCGAGTCCGCCGAGGGTCATGACGTTCAATGTCTCGCCGAACGCAGCGAGCATCGCCACCGCGGCGAGCACCGCGAGCGGGATCGACAGCGCGATAATGACGGTCGAGCGCCACGAGCCGAGGAACAGCAGAATCATCAGCGAGGTCAGCGCGGCGGCGATCGCGCCTTCGACGATGACGCCGGTCACGGCACCCTTCACGAACACCGACTGGTCGCCGATCGGTACGATATGCAGGCTTTCGGGCAGCGTCGCCGCGATCGCAGGCAGGGCGTCCTTGACGCCCTGGACGATCGCCAGCGTCGAGGTTGCGCCGTTCTTGAGCACCGTCATCAAAACCGAGCGATGGCCGTCGACGTGGACGACATTGGTCTGCGGGCCGCTGCCGTCGCGGACGTTGGCGACATCGCGCATGTAGATCGTCGCACCGTTGACTACCTTGACCGGCAGGTTGTTCAGCCCGGCAATCGTGTCGGGGGCGTTGTTGAGCTTGATGCTGTACTGGTACGAGCCGATCTTGGCGAAACCGGCGGGGTTGATTTGATTCTGCGCGGCGATGGCGTTGCCGACATCCTGCGCCGACAAACCCTTCGACTGGAGCGCCTGCGGGTCGATGTCGATCTGGATCTGCCGCTGCCGCCCGCCCGATGGATAAGGAATTGCCGCCCCGGGAATCGTGACGAGACTCGTCCGGACCTGGTTCTGGCCAATGTCGAACAATTGCTGCTCGCTCAAGCCCTTGCCCGACAGTGCCAGCTGAAGGATCGGGACCGTCGACGCGCTATAGTTGAGGATCAGCGGCGGCGTGACCCCCGGCGGGAGCTGACGCAGCACGCTCTGCGAGATCGACGTTACCTGCGCCGTCGCCGTGCGGATGTCGGCGCCCGGCTGGAAGAAAATCTTGACCACGCCGATACCCTGCAGCGACTGGCTCTCGATGTGCTCGATGTCGTTGACCGTCGTCGTCAGCGTGCGCTCGTACGGAGTGATCAGCCGCCCCGACATGTCTTCGGGCGACAGGCCGGCGTAGGTCCATGCAACCGCGATGACCGGCACGCGGATGTCGGGAAAGATGTCGACCGGGGTCCGCAGCGCCGCGAGAACGCCGACGATCGCGATCAGCATCGCCATGACGATGAACGTCAGCGGCCGCTGCAGCGCGATTTTGACGATACCGATCATAACGCCATTACAGACATGCTCCGCGCGGTGCCGGGATGCGAGCCGGCAAGGGCGGCTGTGACTGGCATCGCGCTTTGCCGGATCGGTGTAGTGGCGTCTAATACTCGATGCAGCATGATCGATAGGAAAGGCGACCTGATCAATGGAGCTGCGGCACTTCAGATATTTCGTCGGGGTCGCCGAGGAGCTGCACTTCGGCCGGGCAGCCGAACGTTTGGGTATCTCGCAGCCGCCGCTCAGCCAGCAGATCCGCGCGTTGGAAGCCGAGCTCGGGGTCGAGTTGTTCGAGCGCACCAGCCGCCGCGTCCGGTTGACCGAAGCCGGAACGGCGTTTCTCGATGAAGCGCGCAAGACGCTGGCGCAGGCTGAACACGCCGTTGCCACTGCCCGCCGCGCCGATCGCGGCGAGATCGGCGAGCTGACGATCGGGTTCATCACCTCGGCGCCGCTGACGCCGCTCGTATCGACGGCGCTGTTCGATTTCCGCGAGGCGTATCCGGCGGTCTATCTCGACCTGACCGAGATGCCGCGCGCCGCCCAGGTCGAGCGGCTGATCGAGCGTAGGCTCGACGTCGGCTTCATCCGCGGCGTCGAGCCACCCGTGCTGCCGCCGTCGCTGGTCGCTACTATGGTGCTTGAGGAGGATATCCTCGTCGCGATGCGCACCGATCACCGGCTGGCTTCGCTCACCGGCCTCAGCATCGTCGACCTCTTCGACGAAGCGTTCGTCCTTTACGAGAGCAAGCTTGGCTCGGGGTTCAACGAGCACCTGACGCAGCTGTGCCGTCAGGCAGGCTTCGAACCACGGGTAGTGCAGGAGGTCGGCGCGTTGTCGACATTGCTCGGTCTGGTCGCCGCCGGTTTCGGCATCACGGTTCTCGCGCGTTCGCTGGCTGCGCTCCACCTCGACAACCTCGTCTATCTGCCGATGAATTCCCCCGGCGCGGTCAGCCGGTTATGGCTCATCCATCACCGCGAGATGTCGCCGGTGTGCCGTAAACTCGTCGATATCGTCACCGGGTGGAGCAAGCCGCCTTCAGGCGAATAGCGGCTGGAGTACGAAGCGCCGGGCCGTCTTCCGGTCTTCGAAGCAGCGATGCAGGGCGACAAGCGGCGCTCAAGCGCGTAAGCCGCGCCGCCGTGCCCCGCGAGACCTTGCCATGATCCCAGCCAAACCAGCGCGCTTGTTCCCGACCGCGCGCGCCGAGGCCGCGGTGGCCAACAAGCCGACCTCGACCGCGCAGACCGAGCATCCCGCGTATCGGCTGGCGTTCCAGGACAATGAATTCCTGCTCCGCGACGAGGCGCGGCCGGTCCGCCTCCAGCTCGAGCTGATGAAGGCCGAACTCGCGCTCGCCGAGGCGCGGATCGCGTCGACCTTCGTGATTTATGGCTCCGCGCGAATCCCGTCGCCCGAGGATGCGGCGGCGCTGGTCGCGGCGTCGGAGCCGGGAGAAGACCGGCGGATCGCCGAGAGCCTAGCCGCCAAGTCGCATTATTACACCGTCGCGCGCGAACTGGCGCGGCTGGCATCGGCGGTCGGCGAAGACGCGGCGGGCAGGCAGTTCGTCGTCTGCTCGGGCGGCGGGCCGTCGATCATGGAGGCGGCGAACCGGGGCGCGGCCGACGTCGGCGCGATCTCGGTCGGGCTCAATATCGTCCTGCCGTTCGAGCAGGTGCCGAACCCGTATGTCACCCCGGGGCTGTCGTTCCAGTTCCACTATTTCGCGCTGCGCAAGATGCACTTCCTAATGCGCGCGCGCGCGGTAGCGGCATTCCCGGGGGGCTTCGGGACATTCGACGAGCTGTTCGAGCTGCTGACGCTGGTGCAGACCGGCAAAGTCCCGCCGCTGCCGATCTTCCTGTTCGGGCGCGACTTCTGGAGCCGCGTTGTCAACTTCGAGGCGCTGGCCGAGGAGGGGACGATCGCGCGAAGCGACCTCGAGCTGTTCCACATCGTCGAGACAGCCGACGAGGCGTGGGCGATCGTCGTCGCGCACTACAACCTCTAAACCCTCTCCCGCTTGGGGAGAGGGTTGCGCAACCTATTGCTTGTCGGTCTTGCTCGTGCCGGCGGTCGTCGTTGCCGCCGGGCCTCCAGTGTTCTTCGGTGACGGCGCGGTCGGCGTTGCGTCCGCCGGGTTGACGTCGGGGGCCTTGCCGGCCTGCGGCGCAAGCTTGTTGGCGGTCGCAACCGTCGTCGGCGAGGTCGTCGCACCGGCGGGGGCGCCACCAGCGGGGGCGACCGTCGCGGCGGCTTCGGCCGGTACCGGCGGCAGCGGCAGCGGCTTGTCGCTCTTGCTGTTGAGATAGGCGATGACCGCGGCGCGATCCTCGGGCTTGGCGATCCCGGCGAACGCCATCTTGGTGCCGGGGACGAACGACTTGGGACTGGTCAGCCACTTGTTGAGTTCGTCCCAGTCCCACTTCTGGCCGCTCGTCTTCTGCATCGCGTCCGAATAGGAAAAGCCCTGCATGTGGTCGTGCGGGCCGCCGACGACACCGTACAGGTTGGGCCCGATCCCCGCCGCTCCGCCCTTTTCGGCGTTGTGGCAGGCGCCGCATTTCTTGAAGACATCGGCGCCCTTGTCGACGCTGGCCGACGCAAGATAGAACTCGATCGGCTTGTCGGCGACCGCTGCCGGGCCGGCGGCAGCGACTTCCTCGACGCCCTCGACGATGTAGCCGGGCTTGGCGAGCTTGGCCGGGTGGAAGACCTCACCGGTGAACAGGACCAATGCGAGGACCGTCATCGCAGCGGCGAGCGTCCAGCCCGCGATCTTGTTCCACTCGAAACTGTCCACGATATTCTCCGGAAAGCGGGACGTACACTCGCCCCGGCAAAGCGCGCGGACCATAGTTGCCACGTCCCGCGCTCGCAAGCCATGTATCGTCGCACTGCAGCATCACGGTCGTTCCGGGGCGGCATTGTAACCACAGGTTACATTTCGTACCCACCGCCGATGACCAGCTACCCCGCACCCGCCGCCGCGCTCGTCGCCGCGATGCACGCCGCCGCCGCCGCCGACCCCTCGCGCGCGGTCGCGTTCCAGGGAGCGCCGGGGGCGTATTCGCACCAGGCGGTCCGTGAGGCGTTTCCCGACGCGATGCCGCTGCCGTGCTTCAGCTTCGACGACGCGATCGAGGCGGTCCAGTCGGGGCGGGCAGGGCGCGCGGTGATCCCGATCGAGAACTCGCTCCATGGCCGCGTCGCCGACATCCACTTCCTGCTCCCCGAATCCGGGCTGGCGATCGTCGGCGAACATTTCGTCCGCGTGCGCCACTGTTTGCTCGGTGTGCGCGGGGCGGCGCGCGAGGGGGTGCGCGTCGCGATCAGCCACGAACAGGCGCTCGGCCAGGTCCGACGCCGCCTCGCCGACTGGGGCATCGCCGCCGAGCGTTACGCCGACACCGCCGGGGCTGCCGCGCTCGTCGCCGAGGCGGGGGATGGGACCCGATCGGCGGTCGCGTCGCGCCTCGCCGCCGAGCTGTACGACCTCGACGTCCTCGCCGAGAACATCGAGGACGCCGCGCACAACACGACGCGCTTCGTCGTCCTGTCGCGCGAGGCGAAGCCGCCCGCTCCCGGCTACGCGCTGATGACCAGCCTGTTGTTCGAGGTCCGCTCGGTCCCGGCGGCGCTGTTCAAGGCATTGGGCGGGTTCGCCACCAACGGCGTCAACCTGACCAAGCTCGAAAGCTATCTCAAGGGCGGGGCGTTCTCGGCAGCCGAGTTCTACGCCGACATCGAAGGTGCCCCCGACGATCCCGGCGTCGCCCGCGCCCTCGACGAACTGCGCTTTCACACCAACTGGGTCCGCATCCTCGGCACCTATCCGCAGGCGCGCAGCCGCGAGCTACCGGGCGGCTGATCGACCCCGCCGCCTAAGCCTTTGCCGCGCGCCGCCGTTAACCCGGACGAGAAGCGCTGAGGGGGAGGCCGGATGTCGGCGATGTTCAGGCCACCCGTAGCGGTGGTCAAGGCGATCGGCTGGGCCGAGGTGTTCGGCTTCGGCCACGGCAGCGATCCGTTCTGGGCGAGCGTCCGCGCGGCGCAACTCGCGCTCGTCGGGCGCTATGTGCCGTTCAACGTCGCCTGCGTCGCGGTCAACCTTGCCGCGCTCGGCATCGTCCTGCGCCGGACCGGCGACCCGGCGGTGCTCGCGTGTTTTGCCGCGGCGCTGATCGGCTTGATGGCGGTGTGGCTGGCGGGCTGGATCGAACAGCGCGAAGGCCCGGTGCCGCTCGCCGCCAGTCGCGCGGACTTTGCCGCGTTCAGCGCCAAGATCCTCGCCTTCGGCGCGCTGTGGGCGCTGTTCATGGTCTATATCGTCCCGCGCGCTGCGCCTCCCGAGCAGGTCTATCTGTCGCTGCTGTCGCTTGCGGTTATGGGCATGTGCGGCTTTGCCACGTCGGTGCTGCCGCTGCCGAGCGCGCTGCTGGTGACGCTGGTCGGGGTGGGGGCGATTGTCGGTGTGCCCGGCGGGACGGCGGCGTGGCCTGTCCAGCTCGGCATCGCCACGTTCGCCGTCGCCATCGTCCGCGGGGTAATGGTGACGAGCTTCTCGATGATGGCGCGGATGCGGACCGAGGCCGAGCACGCCGAGCAGGCGGCGGTGATCGGCATGCTGCTCAGCGAGTTCGAGGCGAACGGCAGCGACTGGCTGTTCGAGATCGACGGCGACTGGCGGCTGACCCACGTCTCGCCGCGCTTTGCTCTCGTCGCCCAGCGTGCGCGCGAGGCGATGCTCGGGCAGGATCTGCTGCCGCTGCTCGGCAGCGGCCAGCGCGGGGCCGAGGCGCGGCAGGCGATCCGCCTGCTCGGCGAGCATTTCGCCCACGGCCGCCCGTTTCGCGACATCGTCGCCCCGGTCCAGGTCGGCGGCGAGACGCGGTGGTGGCAGTTGTCGGGTACGCCGAAGCACGATTCGCGCGGGTGCTTTGCCGGCTATCGCGGGGTTGGCTCGGACATCACCGACATCCGGCTGAGCCACGACCGCATCGCGCATCTGGCGCGGTTCGACCCGCTCACCGGCCTCGCCAACCGCTCGCTCCTCCGCGAACGGCTCGATGAAGCACTGACGCGCTCGACGCGGACGCGGACGGCGTGCGCCTTGCTGTTCGTCGATCTCGACCGCTTCAAGGCGGTCAACGACACGCTCGGCCATCTCGCGGGCGACCGCCTGCTGCGCGAGGTCGCGGCGCGGCTGCGCGCAGCGATGGGCGCGGAGGCGCATATCGGGCGGCTCGGCGGCGACGAATTTGCGGTGGTCCTGCCCGAAAGCTCGACGGCGCTCGCCGAAGCGGCATCGCGGGCGATCGTCGCGACGCTGGCGTGCCCGTTCGACGTCGACGGTGTCCCGGTGACGATCGGCGCGAGTGTCGGCTTTGCGATCGGCCCCGGCGACGGCGCGACGGTCGACGTCCTGCTGCGCTCGGCCGATCTCGCGCTGTACGAGGTCAAGGGGTCCGGGCGCGGCGACGCCTGTCGCTTCACCCCGGCGATCAAGGACAAGGCCGACGAGCGCCGCGCGATCGAGGCCGACCTGCGCGGCGCACTCGCAGGCGGGCAGTTCGAGCTTGCCTACCAGCCCGTCGTCGACGCCGCCGACGAGGCCATCGTCGGCTTCGAGGCGCTGCTCCGCTGGCACCATCCGACGCTCGGCCTGATCCCCCCGGCGAAGTTCATCCCGATCGCCGAGGAGACCGGGCTGATCGTCGAGATCGGCGCGTGGGTGCTGCGCGAGGCGTGCGCTCAGGCGCGCGAATGGCCCCGCCACGTCCGCATCGCGGTCAACCTGTCGCCGGTCCAGTTCGACGATCCGCGCCTCGTCGAGCGCGTCGCCGCCGCGCTCGATGACTTCGGCATTGCCCCCGACCGGCTCGAACTCGAGATCACCGAGAGCCTGTTCTTGAACGAGCGGACCGCGACGGTGGCGATGCTCGCGGCGTTGAAGGCGCTCGGCATCCGCTTCGCGCTCGACGACTTCGGCACCGGCTATTCGTCGCTCGGCTATCTCCAGAAGGTCGCGTTCAGCCGGATCAAGATCGACCGCAGCTTCGTCCAGCACGCGACCGAACCCGCGAGCGAGTCGGTTGCGATCATCCAGGCGATCGTCGCGCTCGCGACCAGCCTCGGCATGGCGACGACGGCGGAGGGAGCGGAGACGCGCGCCGAGTTCGAGGTCGTCCGCGACCTCGGCTGCCTCCAGGTCCAGGGGTATCTGACGGGGCGGCCGATGGGCGCGGCGGAGGCGACTGCGCTGGTTGCGCCGGTGCGGCTGAGGGCGGTGGCGTGAAGGGAGGGCAAGTTGTCGAGAGCAGCGAGGAAAATGATTGTCATCCCGGCGCAGGCCGGGATCCATGATCACCACCTGTTGAGATCATGGGTCCCGGCCTGCGCCGGGATGACAGTTTGTGCTTTTGATCGAAAAGCCGACAGCCTCGATGCTCCCTAGAGGGAGTGAGGTCTACTCCTCCACCCACGTCCGCAAAAGCGTATGCGCGATCGCCAGCGGCGGCGGGGCCGACCACGGCCCAACCCCATCGAGCGCGGCACGGACTTCGCTCTTCGTCACCCAGCGCGCCTCCTCGATCTCGTCGTCGTCGAGGTTGAGTTCGCGGGTCGTCGCCTCGGCGAAGGCACCGACCATCAGGTTCGACGGGAACGGCCAAGGCTGGCTGGCGATGTAGCGGACGCGGGCGATGCGGATGCCGGCCTCCTCGAACAGTTCGCGCGCGACCGCCTCCTCGAGCGTCTCGCCCGGCTCGACGAACCCCGCGAGCGCCGAGAAGAAGCGCTTGGGGAAGCGCGGCTGGCGGCCGACCAACGCGTGCGGCTCGCCGAGTTCGGGGGTGTCGAGGATCGCGAGCATGATCACCACCGGGTCGGTCCGCGGGAAGTGATGCGCGCCGCAGACGTCGCACAGCCGCTCGTACCCCGCCTTGAAGATGCGCGTCTGGCTTCCGCAGTTCGCGCAAAACTTGTGCCGCGCGTGCCAGTCGAGCAGCGACCGCGCCTGCGCGAAGATCGCCGCGTCGCCGGGGTTCGGGCTCGCCGCGAGCTCGGCGCCGAACGCGCGCGGGTCGCCGAGCGGGCCGAGATGCGCTCCGGGCGCGGCGACGGCAAAGCGCGGCGCGCCGTCGTCGAGGCCGAGGAACACCGTCGTCGCGTCGGCGGGCACCGCGTCGCGCTCGAGCCACATCAGCCCGCCGCCCTCGGGGAGCACCGGGCGCAAATCGTCGAGAATGAGCCAGCGAGCGGCACGGTTCGACCGCGCCATGACCATCGCCGCCTCGTCCTTGCGCATCGCGTCGGCGCGGTCGAGGGCTGAGCCGCTGAACCCGACGCGCGGGGTGGTCGGGCCGGCGAAGGGGTCGGTCATGCAGCGGTCTCCAGGTCGAGCGGCGGCGACTGAACAGCATCGGCGCGCGCGCGCAAGACCGCCGCGGCACAACGCGCGAATAGCGTGGGGAGTCCGGCGTCGGCGATGGTGGCAACGGGGTGCCATTCTCCTGGGGTGTCGGGACGGGTGGCGGGGTGGCTGACGACGACGCATAGCCGCAGTTCGAAGTGGGTGAAGACGTGGCGGACGATCGCAAGCACCGCGCTCGATGTTTGTGAAATTGTGTTCCATTCCCCCGTCGGCATCCCGAGCATCCCGCCAAGCAACCCTGACGCGGGGCGCCGTTCGAGCAGCACAGCCCCATCGTGCTCGATCCAGTACGCGGTGCCGAACCGCACCGGCTTCGCGACCTTCGGCGGCTTGACCGGATAGCGCGCTGGATCGCCCTCGGCCCGCGCGGCGCAGTCCGCCGCAAGCGGGCAGCGCGGACACGATGGCGTGCGCGGGGTACAGATCGTCGCGCCAAGGTCCATCATTGCCTGTGCGTGATCGCCCGCCCGCGCCGCCGGGGTCAGCCGGTCTGCCAGCGCGTAGAGTTCGCGCTTCGCCTTCGGCAGCGGCGTCGCCACCGCGAACAGCCGCGCCACGACGCGTTCGACATTGCCGTCGACGACCACCGCACGCCGGTCGAAGGCGATCGCGGAGATCGCGGCGGCGGTGTATCCGCCGACTCCCGGCAGCGCGCGCAACCCCGCCTCGTCCTCGGGCCAGCCGCCGCGCGCGACGACGGCGCGGGCGCAGGCCAGCAGGTTGCGCGCCCGGGCGTAATAGCCGAGCCCCGCCCACTCGCGCATGACGTCGGCGTCGTCGGCAGCCGCCAGCGCCGCGACGCTCGGCCATGCCCTGAGGAACTTCGCGTAATACGGTGCGACCGCCGCCGTCGTCGTCTGCTGGAGCATGATCTCCGACAGCCAGACGCGGTACGGCGTCGGCGGCGCGGCTCCTGGCGGGCTGCGCCACGGCAGCGTCCGGGCGTTCGCGTCGTACCACGCGAGCAGCTTCGCTGACACCGGAGGGGCGCAATCTTCGTCGACGGGCATCGCCTGCCTATGGCATAGCAGGCGCATGGCCGAAACCGAATCGAAAGCGCCGCGCAAGGGGCGGTCCGCGCGCGCGGTCAGCGAACTCGTCCCCAAGGTCGGTGGCGCCGCGTTCCGCCGCTTCGGCTTCATGCAGAACGAGGTCGTCGCGCGCTGGGCCGAGATCGTCGGCGAGCAATATGCGCGCTACTCGACCCCCGAATCGATCGCCTTCCCGGTCGGCAAGAAAAGTGGCGGGACGCTCAAGGTCTGCGTCACCGGGGCATTCGCGCCGATGCTCAAGCACGTCGAGCCGCAGGTCATCGAGCGGGTCAACCGCTACTTCGGCTATGCCGCGGTATCGCGCGTTGCGCTCCGCCACGGCGACCTGCCCGCGACGATCCGGCGCGCGACGGTGACCGAGCACCCGTTGTCGGCCGAGACCACGTCGACCCTTCGCGACGTGGCCGACCCGGACCTGCGAGCGAGCCTCGAGTCGCTGGCGCGGGCGCTGACGTCGACGCGTGGCCCGCCGGTGGTCCGCTGATCTTCTGCGGAAGATTCGGAGCGCTCATTACGAGTAGAAGCAGCGCGGCGCCGATTATGCATCAAAATCAAAGCAGCGGGGCGCTCATTACGCAAGTGTCATCCCGGCGAAGGCCGGGACCCATGATCTCAGCAGACGGTGATCATGGGTCCCGGCCTT
>NZ_JANYGL010000131.1 GCF_025362435.1 Polymorphobacter sp. | reverse complement strand
GAAGACGATGTGCGGATTGCCGACGTTGACCGCCTGGCCGTGTTCGAGGCTGTCCCACGCCACCGGCAAGTCGCGCGTGTCGACCGGATATGCCAGCGGGATCGCGTCCCAGTCGAACATCGGCGGCGGGTAGGTTACGCTTGCGCTCCCTGCAGTCGCGGTCGCGTCGAGGATGCCGCCCGCGGTGACGATCGTTGCGCTCGCCCCGAGCAGCGTCGCGACGCAGCGCGCGGCGTTCCCGCACGCCTCGACTTCGCCACCGTCGCCGTTCCATATCCGCATCAGCGCGGTGGCGGCGTCGCTCGGCTCGATGACGATGAGCTGGTCGCAGCCGATGCCGGTGTGGCGATCGGCGATCGCGACGACCTGCGCCGGGGTCAGCACCAGCGAATCGACCCGTGCGTCGAACACGACGAAGTCGTTGCCGATGCCGTGCATCTTGATGAAGGGGCGGAGCATTGCCCGCGATGTAGCGGCTCGGGCGTCGCCATGCCAGCCGTGCGAACCAGTTGATCGTTTCGGCTCCGTAGTATAGGGGCAGGCCCGCGGCGGGGCATGTCGCGGGGGCACGACGATGAAGATCTTATTCGCACTGGCCGTGGCGCTCGCCGTCGCATCGCCTGCAACCGCCGGATATCACTATGCCACCGTCGACGGCCCGTCCGATGGCGCGGCGCTGCTCGGCACCGTCGTGACGTCGATCAACGATTCCGGGCACGCGGCGGGCTATTACGTCACCGACGACGGCGCCGGCGGACCGGGCAACTACACCGGCTTCACAGTCAACAAAGACGGCACCGGCTTCACCAGCTTTACCCGTTCGGGCTATGCCCAGACCGGAGCTGCTGGGATCAACAACGCCGGCGACGTCACCGGCGTCTCTATCACTTCGGGTGGGTTGGGGACCGGCTTCGTCCGCTCGGGAGCCGACGGCAGCTATGCCGACATCAATCCCAATCTCGACCCCAGCTTCGGCGCCGTCTCGCTCTATTCGGAGGCGATCGGCATCAACAACATCGGCGCGGTGACCGGCTATTACGTCACCGATCCGGCGGCGACGGTCGGCACGCTCGCGCAATACGCGCACGGCTTCATCGAATATGGCGGCGTCTACACCGCAGTCGATGTCGATCCGCTCGACGGCTACGGCACGCAGGTGACGTCGATCAACGACCTCGGCCTGATGACGGGAACGTACATCGACTACATCGACAATCTTAGCCATCCCTTCGTCGGCGCCTTCAGTCCCACTGCCGGCGCATTTATACTCAGCCTCGGTACCGACCCGTTCGGTGCCCCGTCGTCGTCGATCGGCAACATCACCGACAATCTCTACACGACATATAATTCGCTCTATCCGTGCGGATGTGGTCCGACCGGGTTCGCCTCGGCGGCATATGTCCTCGATCTGGTTTTCAACGGCTACGAGCAGATCGAGGTTCCCGGCGCCTTCTTCACCAACGTCTTCGGCATCAACCAGTCGACCGACGTCACCGGCTTTTACGTCAGGGACACCGGGATCCACGGTTTCGTCGCGACATGGGTCCCCGAACCGGCGAGCTGGCTGATGATGATCGCCGGATTCGGCCTGACCGGCGTCATGCTGAGGCGCCGCGAGCGCGGTTTCGCGCAGGGTCTCGTCGCACGGGGCTAGGCCGGGACGCCGCCAGCCTCTATATCGGCGGCATGTCACCGGAGCACCCCCCTATGAGCGCGCATCATGAGCGTTAGGCCTTGGCGCGATATCGCGCGTCGCCAGTCGCGCCAGATCATGGTCGGCAACGTCCCCGTCGGCGGTGGCGCGCCGATCACCGTCCAGACGATGACCAACACCCCGACCGAGGACGCCAAGGCGACGATCGAGCAGATCCGCCAGTGCGTCGAGGTCGGTGCCGACCTCGTCCGCGTCAGCTGCCCCGACGTCGAATCGACCGCGGCGATGCCCGCGATCGTCCGCGCGTCGAAGGTGCCGATCATCGCCGACATCCATTTCCACTATAAGCGCGCGCTCGAAGCCGCCGACGCCGGCGCCGCCTGCCTGCGGATCAACCCCGGCAACATCGGCTCGCCCGAACGCGTCCGCGAAGTCGTCCGCGCCGCCAAGGCCAATGGCTGCTCGATGCGGATCGGGGTCAACGCCGGGTCGCTCGATCGCCACCTGCTCGAGAAATACGGCGAGCCGTGTCCCGAGGCGCTCGTCGAATCGGCGCTGGAGCACGCCAAGCTGCTCGAGGACGCCGACTTCCGCGAATTCAAGATCAGCGTGAAGGCGTCCGACGTCTTCCTCGCCGTCGCTGCGTACAACGGGCTGGCGGAGGCGTGCGACTACCCCCTCCACCTCGGCATCACCGAGGCCGGGGGCTTGCAGGGCGGCACCGTCAAGTCGTCGATCGGCCTCGGCATGCTGCTGTGGGCGGGGATCGGCGACACGATCCGCGTCTCGCTGTCGGCCGACCCGGTCGAGGAGGTCAAGGTCGGCTACCACATGCTCAAGTCGCTCGGCATCCGTGCCCGCGGCGTCCGCGTCGTCAGCTGCCCGAGCTGCGCCCGGCAGGGCTTCGATGTCGTCAAGACCGTCGAACGCCTCGAAGCCGCGCTCGCCCACGTCACGACGGAGCTGTCGCTCAGCGTCTTGGGCTGCGTCGTCAACGGCCCCGGCGAAGCGCGCGAGACCGACATCGGCATCACCGGCGGCGGCAACGGCAAGCACATGGTCTTCCTCAGCGGCGTCACCAGCCACCACATCGACGAACCCGCGATGGTCGACCACATCGTCGGGCTGGTCGAGAAGAAGGCGGCGGAGATCGAGGCGGCGAAGGCAGCGGCCATCGCCAACGCGGCGGGGCTGCTCGTCGCAGCGGAGTAAGGCGACAACGGGGGGGACGACATGCTGCAACCGACACCGGCGGACGCGTTCGAGCTATCGATCACCCGGCTGATCGCGGTCCCCCGCGCCGCGCTGTACCGTTGCTGGACCGACCCGGCGCTGATCGTGCGGTGGTTCACCCCGCCGCCGTTCACGACGGTCTCGGCGGAAATGGACGTCCGTCCCGGCGGCGCGAGCCTGATCGTCATGCGCGCCCCCGACGGCACCGACTATCCCAATGCCGGCCAGTATCGCGACGTCATCCCCGACCGCCGGTTGGTCTTCACCGACGCCTATACCGGCGACTGGAAGCCATCGGCCAAGCCGTTCATGACCGGCATCCTGACCTTCGACGACGAGGGGGAGGGGACACGCTACACCGCGCTCGTCCGCCACTGGACGGCCACCGATCGCGACGCGCATGTCGCGATGGGCTTCGAGACGGGCTGGGGCATCGCGACAGACCAGCTTGCCGCACTGGCCGCGACGCTTTGAGGGCGATGGTCCGCTCAACTACGAAGAGAAAATTATGATCCGCCCCGCGACCCCTGCCGACGTCCCCGCGATCCTCCAGCTGATCCGCGACCTCGCCGCCTACGAGCGCGAGCCCGATGCGGTGAAGGCGACGGTCGCCGGGCTGACCGAGTCGCTGTTCGGCGCAGCCCCGACCGTTGAGGCGATCGTCGCCGACCACGACGGCTCCGTCGTCGGTATGGCCTTGTTCTTCACTAACTATTCGACGTGGTCGGGCAAGAACGGGCTCTATCTCGAGGACCTGTATGTCACCCCGGAGGCGCGCGGGTCGGGGCTCGGCAAGGCGTTCCTCGTCCGGCTGGCGCAGCTGGCGGTCGAACGCGGGTATGCGCGGGTCGAGTGGTCGGTGCTCGACTGGAACGCCCCGGCGATCGGCTTCTACCGCTCGATCGGCGCGGTCCCGAAGGACGAATGGACAGTCTACCGGCTTGACGGCGATGCGCTGGCGGCGCTGGGCACCGCGCCGGCATGAACCCTTGGGCGGCGCTCGTCATCGGCGGGCTGTGCGAGGTCGGCTTCACCACCTCGCTGCGCTACGTCGATGGCTTCCGCAACCTGCCGTGGGTCGGCGTTTTCCTCGTCGCGGTCTCCTTAAGCATGGGGCTGCTCGAATATGCCGGGCGGTCGATCGCGCTCGGCACGGCGTATGCCGTTTGGGCGGGGATCGGCGCGGCGGGAACCGCGCTGGTTGGCATCCTGATCTACGGCGACCCGGCGGGCCTGCCCCGGTTGCTGCTTCTCATCGGCCTGATCGGCTGCATCGTCGGGCTCAAGCTGACGCACGCTTAAGTTGACAGAGTTGACGATTTCGGCAGCGCAAATCAGATTGCGCGGCCCCCCAAAAGACGCGCCCGACCGCAAGCCAGTCCCTAACCGATCCGGCACAAAATGTCAAGCCGGTTTTTGGGCTGGTGACCACGCCCGGGGGGTGCCGCTGGAGTTTCGCGCGCGCATCCCCTATCTGCCCCGGCATGGCTGACAAAGTGCAACGGGTCCGGGGAACGCAGGACCTTTACGGCGACGACATCGCGCGCTTCGACACCGTCGTCGATGCCTTCAACCGCGTCCGCAAGCTGTACGGCTTCCGCCGCGTCGACGTTCCCGTGTTCGAATTCACCAGCGTCTTCGCGCGCTCGCTCGGCGAAACCACCGACGTCGTTTCGAAGGAGATGTACAGCTTCGACGACCGCGGCGGGGAATCGCTGACGCTCCGCCCCGAGTTCACTGCCGGATTCTGCCGCGCCTACATCTCGAACGGCTGGCAGCAGTTCGCGCCGATGAAGCTCGCCGCGCACGGCCCGCTGTTCCGCTACGAACGCCCGCAAAAGGGCCGGTATCGCCAGTTCCACCAGCTCGACGCCGAGATCATCGGCGCGGGCGAACCCGCCGCCGACGTCGAGCTGATCGCGATGGGGGCGCAGCTGCTCGGCGAACTCGGCATCGCCGACAAGGTCACGCTCCAGCTCAACACCCTCGGCGACGCGGAGACGCGGCACGCGTGGCGCGCGGCGCTAGTCGCGCACTTCCGCGCCAACGCCGACGCTTTGTCGCGCGAAAGCGTCGAACGGCTCGAGAAGAACCCGCTGCGCATTCTCGACAGCAAGGACGCGACCGACCGCGAGTTGGTCGCTACCGCGCCGGGCATCGACGCGCACATGACGAGCGAGGCGGGGGCGTTCTTCGAGGCGGTGCAGAAGGGGTTGCAGGCGGCGGGGGTCGCCTTCGTCCGCGCCCCGGCGTTGGTCCGCGGGTTCGATTATTACCGCCACACCGCGTTCGAGTTCGTTACGGACCACCTCGGCGCGCAGGGGACGGTGATCGGCGGCGGGCGGTACGATGGGCTGATCGAGACGATGGGCGGGCCGAGTACGCCTGCGGTCGGGTGGGCTGCGGGGATCGAGCGGCTGGCGATGCTGGTGGCGGAGCCGGTGGGGGAGCGAATCGAAGTCGCGGTCATTCCGGAAGAGCAAAGCGTGGAGGCCGAGGCTCAACAGATTGTCGCAGCTCTGCGCTCACGAGGGCTGAGCGTCGCGATGGCTTATCGAGGCAACGCCAAGCGCCGCGCCGAGCTGGCGGCTAAGGAAGGTGCCGAGACATTGCTTTATGTCCGCGCGACCGGTCAGGCGAAAGACCGGTTGAACCTGAGCGACCGGGTGCGCGATGGCGAAGCAGCTGTCCGCCTCCTCAAAGTGCTTGGAGCGCTACCCGAACAATATCGGCAAATCGACGGCGACGATTTTGTCGGAGATGCGGTGACCGCGAAATGAGTAAATTGATCGTCGTCATTCCGACAAAAGTCGGGACCCATTGCCGGTCGGATTGGGTCCCGGCCTTCGCCGGGATGATGGTTGGGGGTTCGGGCGCTGCCGCCACTTGCCTCCCCTCCCCTTCAGGGGAGGGGCCGGGGGTGGGGAACGAGGGCGCAGCCGAGTTCTATTCGAGCACGGGAGCCCCACCCCCGGGCCGTGCCAAGCGGCACGTCTCTCGCCCCTCCCCTGAAGGGGAGGGGAGGCGGTGATCTCAATCCCCCCCGAGCGCATCGCCCAGATCGAACGCCGCCACGCCGACCTCGCAGCGCAGATGGGCAACCCCGACCTGCCATCGGACAAGTTCGTCGCGCTGTCGAAGGACTATGCCGAGCTGACCCCTGTCGTCGCGGCGGCGGCGGAGGTGCGGCGGTTGCGGGACGAGGCGGCGGGGTTGGAGGCGATGCTTGCCGACCCCGAGATGCGCGAGATGGCCGAGGCCGAGGCGGCCGAGATCGCCGAGGCGCTGCCGATCGCCGAACGCGCGCTGGCATTGAAGCTGCTGCCGCGCGACACCGCCGACGACCGGCCCGCGATGCTCGAACTCCGCCCCGGGACCGGCGGCGACGAGGCGGCATTGTTCGTCGGCGACCTGTGGCGGATGTACCAGCGCTACGCCGACAGCCGCGGCTGGCGGGTCGAGCTGATCTCCGCCAGCGCGGGCGAAATGGGCGGCTACAAGGAAATCATCGCCAGCGTCACCGGCGCGCAGGTCTTCGCCCGATTGAAGTTCGAATCCGGCGTCCACCGCGTCCAGCGCGTCCCCGCAACCGAAACGCAGGGGCGGATCCACACGTCGGCGGCGACGGTGGCGGTGCTCCCCGAGGCCGAGGAGGTCGACGTCCAGATCGCCGACAAGGACCTGCGGATCGACGTCTATCGCTCGTCGGGGCCGGGCGGCCAGTCGGTCAACACGACCGACTCGGCGGTGCGGATCACCCACATTCCGTCGGGGCTGGTCGTCATCCAGCAGGACGAGAAATCGCAGCACAAGAACAAGGCGAAGGCGCTGCGCGTGTTGCGAACCCGCCTGTACGAGATGGAGCGCGCCAAGATCCACGACGCCCGCGCCGCCGACCGCAAGTCGATGGTCGGCTCGGGCGACCGCTCGGAGCGCATCCGGACGTATAATTTTCCGCAGGGGCGAGTCACCGACCACCGCATCAACCTGACGCTCCATCGGCTGCCCGAGATCATCGAGGGGGCGATGGACGAGCTGATCGGGGCTCTGATCGCGGAGGACGAGGCGACGCGGCTGGCGGCGCTGAATGAGTGAGCGGGGGTGGGCCTCGCTCAATGAATGAGACGCAACCTCCCTCTCCCCTCGAGGGAGAGGGACAGGCGCCCTTGCGCCCGGGTGAGGGTGCGGGTGAGGGTGGCATTGCGGACGGCACTCACCCTCACCCTGGTCGCCAAGGGGCGACCGGTCCCTCTCCCTCGAGGGGAGAGGGAAGGGCGACCGCTTGGTGAAGGCCGATGCCGCCCTCCGCGCCGCCGCAAAGCGGATCGACCGGCTCGACGCCGAGGTGCTCCTCGCTCACCTCGTCGACGTCTCGCGGCTGAAGCTGCTGCTGTGGCCGTGGCAGACGATCGACGTCGATGCGTTCGATCGCCTCGTCGACCGCCGCGCTGCGGGCGAGCCGGTCGCCTACATCACCGGGCAGCGCGAATTCTGGTCGCTGGTGCTGCGGGTGACCCCCGACGTCCTGATTCCGCGCCCCGATTCGGAGACGCTGATCGAGGCGGCGCTCGACCATTTCGCCGCGACGCCGGGGCCGGCCCGCGTGCTCGATCTCGGCACCGGGTCGGGGGCGCTGCTGCTGTCCGCGCTCACCGAGTGGCCCGCGGCGCGCGGGGTCGGTGTCGATACTTCGGACGCCGCGCTGCGGATCGCGGCGGAGAACGCGGTCACCGCCGGTGTCGACGAGCGCACGACCTTCGTCCACGGCGGCTGGGACGCAGGGGAGGGGGTGTTCGACCTCGTGCTGTGCAACCCGCCATATGTCGCCACCGGCGAGACCCTGCCGCGCGACGTCGTCGACTGGGAACCCGCCGCTGCACTTTTCGCCGGAGCCGACGGGCTCGACGACTACCGCGTGCTCGCCCCGTTGATCGCGGGGTACGTCGCCCCCGGCGGTGTCGCCTGCATCGAGATCGGATCGACGCAGGCCAATGCGGTGACGTCATTGTTCGCCGCGCACGGGCTGAGCGTCGCGCTGCGCCACGATCTCGCCGGCTTGCCACGGTGCCTTGTCGTTACCAAATAGCGCTTGGAGCAGCGGTATTTTACCGCTAGACGGGTGATAAGCGTGGTCGACCGGACACGGCTCCTGCGCTTCTGACTTCCTTGCTGCGATGTGTGCCGACGATCGGCTCGCCCCCGGCGGATAAGCAGACCCTTCCGTTGATGCATGCCGCACGGGGATCGAATCGTTGATCAGAAACAATAACCAGAACGGTCGTCGCCGCGGGCGTGGCGGCGCGCGCCCGCCGCAGGCCGGTGGCGGTCCTTCGGGCAATTACGGCAACAGCAACGGCGGCGGCAGCCGGATAGACGTCCGCCAGCGCGGCAATGCGACCCAGCTCCTCGAAAAATACAAGACGATGGCGCGCGACGCGACGCAGAACGGCGACCGCGTCCAGGCCGAATTCTACATGCAGTACGCCGACCATTATTATCGCGTGCTCAACGAATTCCGTGCCCGCGACCCGCAACCCGCGCCGCGCCAGAATTACGACGAGGACGACGGCTTCGACAACATGGGCGGAGTTGGCCAGAATTATGCGCCGCCGCAGCCGGGCTCGTACGCGGATGACGGCGACGACGAGGACGAGGGCGACGACGCTCCGCGCCAGGCCGCAGCCCAGCCCGAGCGGGCGAACTACGAGCGCCCGGCCGCCGACCGCCAGAGCAACGATCGCCAGGCTTACAACCGCAACGGCAATGGGGCGGGCAACGGCAACGGCGCCAACCCCTCGCAGCAGCGCGCCTACAACGGCCAGCGCGACGGCAACCAGCCGCGCGAGGGTCAGCAGCAGCGCGAGCCGCAGCGCGATGGCAATCAGCAGCGCGACGGCAGCCAGCAGCGTGAGACTTACCAGTCGCGCGACGGCCAGCAGCGCGACGGCAACCAGCAGCGCGAAAACAATCAGCCGCGTGAGAGCAATCAACCGCGTGAGAGCAGTCAGTCGCGTGACGGTAATCAGCAGCGCGAGACGCAGCCGCGTGAAAACAACCAGCAGCGCGACGCCCAGCCGCGCGAGAATAGCCAGCGTGGCGGCAACCGCGATTATGAGCCGCGTGACGCTCAGGCGATCGAGACGCAGGTCGAGCCGCGTGAGCAGCAGGAAGCCGCGCCGCGCGAACCCCGTCGCAACGACCGTGTCCGCGAGTCCGCGCGCCGCGACCGCGCCGAGACTGCGCAGGCCGAGATGCCGCTCGCCGCTTCGCCCGTCGATGCGCGACCAGCCGAGAACATGATCTCCGGCCTCCCGGGCCCGGCAACGATCGCCGCGCCAGCACCCGTCGCTCCGCTGCCGGTTGCTGCAGCGCCTGTCGCCGCGGCTCCCGAGAGCGAGACGATCGACACCGCCGCAGCCGCGGAACCGGTTCGCCGCCCCCGTGGCCGCCCGCGCAAGGTCGTCGTTCCGGTCGAGGATGCCGCCGACGCCTGACCCCGACGCCGCGTTCGCCGATGCCGAGGCGGCGAACGCGGACGACGCCGGGCTAGCGACCGGTTTCGACCGGGCGTGGGCGCTGCTTGCGGCGGCTCCCGGCGATCCGTCGTCAGGGCTGCGGCTGCCGGTCGTCGCGACGGTCCATGACGGCGAGCCCGACGCACGCGTCATGGTCGTCCGCGCGGTCGACCGCGCCGCGCACAGCTTCACCGTCTATTCCGATGTCCGCGCGGCCAAGATCGCCGTCCTCGCCGCCGCGCCGCGTGTCGCAGTCACCGGCTACGACATCGCGACCCGCTTCCAGCTCCGCCTCCACGGCACGGCGATGATCGCGATTGCAGGGGCGGAGGTCGATGCGGCATGGGCGGCGCTGACGCCGTCGGGCCGCAGCGCATACCAGAGCATCGAGCCCCCCGGCACGCCCGTGCCGCATCCCCTTGGTCCTCCGGTCGCCCCGGCCGATTGCGGCCGCGCAACCTTTGCTGTCGTCACGATCGTCCTCGATCGCTTCGAATGGCTCGACCTCGCGGTTTCCGGACATCGCCGCGCACTCCACGTCCGCGACGGTGCCGGATGGAAAGGCCGCTGGCTCGTTCCCTGAATCCCGGCCAGCGACCGTTGCATTCGGGACACGTCCGACCTTTCTCGCGGTCAAATAAAAATGTGCAATGAAGTTGTAACCGAACTGTCATCACCCCCGCCTACGCCGCGCTGAACGTGAACACAGGGGACTATTGATGACGACGACCAAGTGGGGCTTCGCGCTCCTCGCCGCGACGGCGATGACGACGATGGTGGCCGCGCCGCTGCGCGCGCAGGCCGCCGATGCCCCGGCGTCGCCCGAAGAAGCCGCTGCCCAGCTCGAATTTCTCAAGGCGCAGGTCGAAGCGCTCCAGGTCCAGCTCGACGCCGTCAAGAAGACCGCCGGCATCAACACTCCGGTATTCGGCGCGACCCCGACGTTCTCGAACGCCGACGGCTACAAGTTCAAGCTGACCGGCGAGCTGCAGTACGACGCCGGCCAGGTCGGCAACCCTGGTCCGAACAAGATCGTCACCAACAACCTCGGCTACAACGCCCGTTCGCGGCGCCTGCTGATCGGTGCCCAGGGCGCGCTGCCCGGCGATTTCTCGTACAGCTTCCAGTTCAACCTCGCCGAGGGCGTGGTCGACTATGAAGACATGATCATCGAGTTCGCGCCGCACAAGACGCCGCTGACCTTCACGGTCGGTTACTTCTACCCGTTCAGCTCCATGGAAAACATGATGAGCAACCGCTTCACCTCTTTCGTCGAGCGCGCGCAGCTCAACGACGCAACGAGCAACGGCCGCCGTCTCGGTGTCGCCGCGACTTTCGCCGACAAGGCGGGCGACTTCCGCATCCAGGTCGGTGCGTTCAACGAAGGCATCAACGGCAACACCGCGCTGACCTACACCGGCACCTCGACGTCGGTGTTGAACGCCCCCGCCGGCACCGTCGCCACGACGACGACGGTCGCGACGAACAACAACGGCCTGTACGACCGCACCGGCTACCAGTTCTCGGCGCGCACGGTGTTCTCGCCGCAGATCTGGGGCGGCCAGCTCCACCTCGGCGCCAGCGCGCAGTATCGCCGCTTCCGCCAGGATTCGCTCGGCATCCAGTATCGCGCGCGTCCGTTCACCCAGACGACCGATCAGCGCTTCGTCGGCACCGGCAACATCGCGTCGAAGGGCGACGAGATCTACGGCATCGAAGCGATGATGATCGAAGGTCCGTTCCACGTCGCGGGTGAAGCCCAGTACATCACCGTCGACGGCTACCGCCCCGGCACTGTCGTTGTTTCGCCGAAGGCGCTCGTCGGCACCAGCTATGCCCAGGACGCGCACTTCATCACCGGCTACGGCGAAGCGGGCTTCTGGCTCACCGGTGAGACGCGCGGCTACAAGAACGGCAAGGTCGACCGGACCAAGATCCTCAACCCGGTCAGCGCCGGCGGCCTCGGCGGCGTCCAGCTCGTCGGTCGTGTCGACTACCTCGACCTGACCGACAACGTCGGCAACACCGCCGCGAACAGCCTCGGGCTGGTCAACGGCGGCAAGCAGATCGGCTATCTCGCCGCGCTCAACTACTGGCCGATCGACTATGTCCGCTTCACCGCCGAATATGCGCGTGCGGAAGTCACCGGCGGGTCGTTCGCCGCCACCGTCCTTCCGCTCAGCACTGCGAACGCCTCGCAGCGCAAGTACGGCACCGACACCATCGTCTTCCGCGCCCAGATCGACTTCTAAGCGCGTACGATCAATGCGAGCGGGGCGGTCCGGCAACGGGCCGCCCCGCTTCGTTTGAGGATCAGCCGCTCAGCGCCACGGGGCCGCTTCGTGTGGGCCGTCCTCGGCGCCTAGCGGTGCCCGGCGGTCGGATCGATGACGTCGTCGTCGTGGCCGCTGTTCGCGCTGACGAACACCAGCCCCATCAGCGCGCCCGCAAGCAGCAGCGACACGCCGATGCCGAGGCCCAGCGCAAGCATGAACTGCCAGTGGAGCACGACGCCGTCACGGTGGAGAATCCACAGCGCACCCGCGATCGCGCCGACGGCAATCGTCACCATGAACGCCATCAGGCGGCGGAACCGCCGCCAATGGTCGATTTTCACAGGGGTGACGTCGTGCATCGTCTTTCCTTTCGGACCGAATCGGCGGACAATCCACCGGCGTGATGTGGATATGGGGGCAACCCAGACGCTGCGCACCCTTGGGACGGAGTTCGCGCAATGTCGATTGGATCGATTCTCACCGGCAAGAAGCCTCTCATCAGTGTTGCGACCGCGACGCCGATTCGAGAGATTGCCGCCCTGCTCTATGAAAACCGCATCGGGGCCGTCCTTGTCATCGAAGACGGGGCGATCCTCGGCATCGTCTCCGAACGCGATATCGTCGCCGGACTCCATGTCCACGGACCCGCAATCCTCGAGACCTCGGCCGGCGCGGTAATGACCTCGCCGGTCGTCACCGCGACTCCGCGCACGACGGTTGTCGCGGCGATGGGGGTGATGACCAATCGACGGATCCGCCATCTGCCGGTTGTCGAAGACGGCGAGCTGCTCGGCCTGGTCTCGATCGGCGACCTCGTGAAGCGCCGGATCGACATGGCCGAGCGTGAGGCGAGCGAGCTCAAGGAGTATATAACCACCGCATAAGGGAGCGTTCGAGCGCCAAAAACGCCGGGCAGGGGAGGGAAGGCCCCGAGAAATCGACGATTTTTCTCGGCGCAGTGCAAAAAGTGCTTGCCAGCCCTGAGGTCCGCGCCTAGATGACCACTCCCGGTTGACGGGCGGTTCGGGGCTTCCCCGGGCGCCGGTTTTCCCAGACAGCGATGACGGCTCAAGCGGCCTTTTACAGGCTAGGTTGAACGTTGCCTCTGCTCAGGAACGGGTTTTTCGCCTTCCGGTTTCGATCGGAAGCAACGAAAAAAAGAAGTTGACGGGGTTTGAGACACGGCCCATAAGCCGCCCCCGACGCCGGAGCGAACCACTGGGTTCTCCTTCGGGTCTCGGAAAAATTCAAGGCCGCTCTGCACCCCATCATACGGGGGACTGAGTGGTGTCGCTCTTTCTCATTGTAGGTTGAATGAAGGGACATGTGGGCGGCGGTCCATGGCTCCGAGCGTACAAGGGCTCGGGTGTCATGGTTAAAACACGCCTCCTATATGTCTACCACAATGCACTACCGACTTTCGGGTCGGAATTGTCAGACTGGTTTTGCAGATTAGGACGCTCCTTGAACGGGGTGTCGTTGGTCGCGCGGCTCTAGGGCAGCGTGAGTGGCGATATTTCGGACATGAACTTGAGAGTTTGATCCTGGCTCAGAACGAACGCTGGCGGCATGCCTAACACATGCAAGTCGAACGAGACCTTCGGGTCTAGTGGCGCACGGGTGCGTAACGCGTGGGAAT
>NZ_JANYGL010000130.1 GCF_025362435.1 Polymorphobacter sp. | reverse complement strand
CGCGACCGCGCCGGGCTGCTGACCCCGACCGACTTCACCGCGACCGGGCTCAAGCTGCCTGCCGGGGCGGGCTTTACCTCCGACCATTTCATCGTGACGACGATCGTCACGATCGGCGGGACGACCCAGACACTGACCAGCCTGCTCGAACGGCGTCCCGGGAGGGTGCCGGTGGTCGTCGCGATCACGCGCTGGCGCGGAGTAAACAAGGGCTAAGATGACAAAGATGACACTAAACGTATCTTGTTTATTGCTCTAGTCCACGCAATGACGATATAATCTTACGAGATCAGCTTGCGCTTTCATCGTCTCGAACGCCTTCCGATCGCCTGATTACATCATACGCGGCGGTGTAGGACAGCGCTTCGTCAGCCTGGCCCAGCGAGCGCGACGATCCACGTGGCCACCGCGAGGAACACCCCGAACGGCAGCCGCGTCGTCGCGGTGATCCCGCGCCGCCACAGCAGCAGCGCGACGACGAGCCCCGACAGCGCCGCCGCGAGCAGCACGATCGGCAGCGCCGCCCAGCCGAGCCACGCCCCGCTCGCGGCGAACAGCTTGGCATCGCCGCCGCCGAGCCCGGCGCGCCCGCGGATCGCCTGGTACGCCGCGGCGACCCCGGCGAGGCTGAGATAGCCGACCGCCGCGCCGATGACATGCCCGGGTAGGTCGTCGGGGGCGAGCCATGCGGTGACCCCAAGCCCGGCAGCGACGAGCGACAGCGTCACCGACGACGGCAGCCAGAAATGCTCGACATCGAGCAGCGCGAGGAGGAGCAACGCCCAGCCGAGGATCGCCACCGCCGCCGCCAGCCGCGGATCGGCGACCCCGATCGCGGCGACCGCGCCGATGACCGCTGCCGCCGCCTCGACCGCCGGATCGCGCCAGCCGATCGCCGTGCCGCAACGGCGGCACCGCCCGCGCTGCACCGCGAAGCTCAGCAACGGCACCAGCTCGATCGGCCGCAGCACGGCACCGCACCCCGGGCACGCTGACCGCGCGAAAGCGATCGGCCGTCCCGCCGGGAGCCGGACCGAAACCAAGGCGACGAAGCTGCCGACGACCGCGCCCACGACCGCGAGCAGTACCGTAAACGCGACCATGTCGGGCTGCAGCGGGAGAAGATTCACCCCGCCACCGTCGCACGCTTCGCCGCGCGTGTAACCATCCCCGCAACGCGCACGAACACCCGCACATGCCCGAACCAACGGCCCTGGGCGCGGGCGGCGCATGTCCAAGCCGCCTGGCGCAAACTATGCTCGACCGCGGTCGGCGGGAGACGCGTGTGGACACGGAGCAATGGGGGTCGCTGATGCTGGCGGCGCAGGCAGGCAATGCCGGCGCGTACCGGCGGCTGCTCGCCGAGGTTCGGCCGTGGCTGCTGCGCTATTATTCGCGCCGGCTGCCGCCGGGATCGGTCGAGGATGCGGTGCAGGATACGATGATCGCGCTCCACACCAAGCGCCACACCTACGACCCCGCCCGCGCGTTCGGCCCGTGGCTGTCGGCAATCGCGCGGTACAAATGGATCGACCGGCTGCGCGCGATGAAGCGAACCGCCGCCGACGAACTCCCGGACGATCTTGCCGTCGGCGACCACGAATCGGCGATCACCAGCGCGACGGTCCTCCACGCCCTTCTCGGCGAGTTGAAGCCAGCGCAGGCGGAGGCGATCCGGCTGGTCAAGCTCGCCGGGCTCAGCGTCGACGACGCCGCGACCCGGACCGGACAGTCGCCGAGCCTGATCAAGGTCAATATCCACCGCGGCCTCGCGCGCCTCGCCAAGCGGCTCGCGGTCGAGCCGGTCGAAGGACTTCAAGATGGCGAGTGATTTTCACGACCCGCTGATCGACCGGCTCGCGTCCGACCTCCGGCCCGTGCAGCGGCGGGTGCCGTGGCGCGACGCGGCGATGTTGCTCGGCCTCGTCGTCGTCGAGGTCGCGGTCTACCTCTGGATCCGCGGGATGCGCTCGGACATGCCATTAGCGATGGGGCGCATGGCGTTCTGGTGGAAGGCGGCGAGCCTGTGCATCCTCGCGGCGATCGGCGCCGCGACCGCGTTCGGCGCGTTTGACCCGACCCGCTCTCCGCGCCGCGGCCTGCGCGGCTTCGCGGTCGCAGCGGCGGTGGCGGTCGCCATCGGCTGGGGCATCGACGCCGCGAGCCACGGCAGCGCCGAACTTGTCGCGCGGCTCGACTGGCGCGACGGCCTGCGTTGCGTCTTC
>NZ_JANYGL010000115.1 GCF_025362435.1 Polymorphobacter sp. | reverse complement strand
CGGTGATCATGGGTCCCGGCCTGCGCCGGGATGACAAACCGACGCGGGAGCGGGCCGTTGCCCCGATCCCCCGGCTCGTCACCTAGTTCTTGCCCACCACCGGTTTGACCGGCTCTGCGCTCGCCGTGGCGGCGATAACCGGCGGCGGCGCAGCCAATGCCGTCTCGAGGCGCTTGGCCGCCGAGCAATCGGTCTTGCACAGCGTCTTGATGCGCTCGAGGTTGACCCGGGCGCGCGTCGTTGCCCCGCGCGCGATCAGCGCCTTGCCCTGCCCTTCGAGCGCGCCGAGATCGTTCGGCTCGAGCGCCAGCGCTTCGCGATAATATTTGATCGCGCGGCCGGGCAGCCCCTGGATGTCGTAAGCGTGGGCGATGCCGAGGAACGCGCGCGCATCTTTCGGGTCGACCGCCAGCGCCGCCTCGAACGCGTCGATCGCCGCCGGGGCCTGGCCCTTGTCGAGCGCCGCCTGGCCGATCGCGACCCAGCGCAACGACGCCGGCGACACGGTGTCGTCGCTTGCCGCGCCGATGGCGACGGTCGCCGTCGCACCCGTGACCAGCAACACGAGGGGAATAGACCAGGCTTTACGCATTTCGGCTCGCTCCGATGGGGTCTTATCCGACTGTTGTCCCGACGATCGTATCAGACCCGAGTCAGTCGCGCGATGTAGAATCCGTCGCACCCGTGGTCCTCCGGTGTCAGCACCAGGCTCTTTACGACCTCACCCCCTGTCGGGTTGCTGAACGGAGCCGAATTAAATGCTGCGTTGCGGCGGAGCCACGCTGAAACCTGCGCCTCGCCCTCCTCCGGCAGGAGCGAGCAGACGATGTAGACGAGCGCCCCGCCCGGCTTGACGAGTGCCGCGCCGAGGTCGAGCAGCCGCGCCTGCGCTTCATTGAGGCGGTCGAGTCGCGCCGGGGTCAGCCGCCACCGCGCCTCCGGATTGCGCCGCCACGTCCCCGTTCCCGAACACGGCGCATCGATCACGACGAGATCGGCAGCGTTGGCGAGGTCGGTCAGCTTGTCGCGCTCGGCCCCCGGGTTGAGCAGGCGACGCTCGACGATCGTCACCCCGGCGCGCTCGAGGCGCGGTCCCATCCGGTCGAGCCGCCCGCGGTCGGTGTCGGTCGCCACCAGCCGCCCGTCGTTGTCCATCGCCGCGGCGAGCGCGAGCGTCTTGCCCCCCGCCCCGGCACACAGGTCGACGACGGTCATGCCGGGTTTGGCGCCGCAGACCGCGGCGGCGAGCTGGCTGCCCTCGTCCTGAATCTCGATCTCGCCAGCGAGGAACTGCGGCGTAGATTCGACCGCGAGGGGCAGCGTCGTCCGCAGGCCATTGGCAGCGAAGCGCGTCGGCTCGGCTCCGTCGATATGGACCGCGTCGCGCGTCGTCAGCAGCGTGTTGACGCGCAGGTCGAGCGGGGCGCGCCCAAGCAGCGCCGCGACCTGCCGCGGCGTGTCCTTGCCAAAGCGGCGCTCGAGCTTCTCGACGAGCCAGCCCGGTGCCGGGTTGGGCGCCGACGAAATCTCGTTGTGGACCAGCGCCGCCGGGGTGTGGCCGATCCCGCCGAACAGCGCGAGCAACTGCGGCGCGTTAGCCCGGGCATGACCGATCATCGCGCCGCGCCCGCTGGCCGGGCGGTCGCCGATGCTGCGGACGACGTCGTAGATCAGGTCGCGAACCGCGCGACGGTCCTTCGACCCGGCGTAGCGCCGCGCCGCGAAATAACGCGCGATGATCGTGTCGGCGGCGGCACCGCTGTCGCGCGCCGCATCGGCGATCAGGTCGAGGCATTCGATCGCGGCCTGGACGCGGGCACCGGGGGTCATACTGGTTTACTCGATAAATCGGCGGCGCTGCTTACGTTGCGGCGGCTCACGTCGGGTAGTTGGGGGCTTCGCGAGTGATCGCGACGTCGTGGACATGACTCTCACGCAGCCCGGCGTTGGTGATGCGGATGAACTGCGCGCGCTGCTGGAAGTCGGCGATCGTCGCCGCGCCGGTATAGCCCATCGCCGCCTTCAGCCCGCCGACGAGCTGGTGGAGGACGTCGCGGACCGGGCCCTTATAGGCGACCTGCCCCTCGATGCCCTCGGGGACAAGCTTGAGCTGGTCCTTGATGTCCTGCTGGAAATAGCGGTCGGCCGACCCGCGCGCCATCGCCGCGACCGACCCCATGCCGCGGTACGACTTGTACGTCCGCCCCTGGAACAGGAAGCTTTCACCCGGCGCCTCGGTTGTCCCGGCGAGCATCGACCCGACCATCACCGCCGCCGCCCCTGCCGCAAGCGCCTTGGCGATGTCGCCGCTGGTGCGCAGGCCGCCGTCGGCGATCACCGGAATGCCGAGCTTGGCAGCGGCTTCAGCGGTGTCGAGGATCGCGGTCAGCTGAGGCACCCCGACCCCGGCGACAATCCGCGTTGTGCAGATCGACCCCGGGCCGATCCCGGTCTTGATGCAGTCGGCCCCGGCTCCGACGAGCGCGCGCGCCGCCTCGGCGGTGGCGACGTTGCCGGCGATGACCTGGACGCGGTTCGACAGCCGCTTGATCCGGCTGACCGCGGCGGCGACGTGGACCGAATGGCCGTGCGCGGTGTCGACGACGATCAGGTCGCACTCGGCGTCGATCAGCGCCTCGGTCCGCGCGAACCCGGCGTCGCCCGTCGTCGTCGCGGCGGCGACGCGCAGCCGCCCGGTCGAGTCCTTGGTGGCGTTGGGGTAGGTTACCGCGCGTTCGATGTCCTTGACCGTAATCAGCCCGATGCAGCGATAATCCTCGTCGACGACGATCAGTTTCTCGATGCGGCGCGCGTGGAGCAGGCGCCGCGCCTCGTCCTGCGTGACGCCGGGGCGGACAGTGACGAGGTTGGCGTGGGTCATCAGCTCGCTGACCGGCTGCTCGGGGTTCTCGGCAAAGCGAACGTCGCGGTTGGTGACGATGCCGACGAGCCGCCCCGGGCCGCCATTGGTGGCGGCATCGACCACCGGGATGCCGCTGATCTTGTGGTGCTTCATCAGCGCGAGAGCCTGGCCGAGCGTCTCGTCGCTGCGCATCGTCACCGGGTTGACGACCATGCCGCTTTCGAAGCGCTTGACCTGCCGCACCGCCTGCGCCTGGGCATCGACGTCCATGTTGCGGTGGAGGACGCCGAGCCCGCCCGCCTGCGCCATGACGATCGCCATGTCGGCCTCGGTCACGGTATCCATCGCCGACGACAGGATCGGGATGGTCAGCGCGATTTCACGGGTGATGCGGGTCGAGGTGTCGGCGGCGCTCGGGAGCACGGCGGACTCGGCGGGGACCAGCAGGACGTCGTCGAAGGTCAGCCCGGTCCGGATTTCCATGCGTCTGCGAGCCTCGCCTGCCCGCAGCGCCGATATTGGGCTACGGTCACGCCCTATATCGAAACCGCCGCGCGAAAGCTACCCTCTCGCGCGGCGGCGCCGAAATCAACTTGGTCGCGATCAGGCCTTCGACTTGAGCCAGATCATCCAGTAAGTCGCCAGCGCCTCGCGCGGCGCACCCTTGACCTGCTGGAGCGCGGCGGTCGCTCCCGCCTTGTCGCCCGCCTTCGCCAGCGTCGCACCAAGGCGCAGGTTCGCCGTCGCTGCGTCGATCCCGCCCTTGGTCAGGGCCAGCCGGTACATGTCGGCCGCCTTGGTGTAATCGGCATAGCCGAAATACGCGTCGCCCTGGCCCATCGCCGTCTTGCCGGTTGCCGAAGCGCGCGCTTCCTTGTCGCCCGTCACGAGGCTGGCCTTGTCGGCGGACAGGCGCGCATTGATCGACTTGTTATAGTCGGCGATGTACGGCTTGCTGCTCGACAGCATGCCCTTTTGGACGCCCTCGGCGAGGACGGTCTTGGCTTCGCCGGGCAGGCCCTTGCCGATCGCGGTCTCGACATACTCGGCATAGTCGCGCTCGCCGTTGAGCGCCCCGGCGGCGTCCATCAGGCGGAAGATGTCAAGGTTCGACTGGTCGTCGGTCTTGACGCTGTCGCGGTAGACCAGCAGCGCGTCGCGCCAGTTGACCGGGTTCGGATACGCCGTGACGAGGTCGACCGATGCGGACTGGACTTGCGCCGGCAGCTTCGAATCGACCGCGATCTTGAGCTCGGTGCGATACAGCGACTCGTCGGGAGTCTTGCCCGCCGCCTTCGTCGCGGCGATCGCCTTCTGCAGCGATGCGATCGCCTGCGGATTCTGCTTCTGGCGCGAATACAGCACCGCGAGGTTGCTGAAGATGTCGGGGTCGTTCGGCGTCATCGTCGCGACCTGCTCGTAATATTGCGTCGCGGCGTTGTAGTCGTTGCGCTGGAGCGCCAGCGCGGCGAGGTTCTTGAAGTACTTCGGCTTCTCCGCGGCGGGCAGGAACTCGCTATTCGCCGACGCCTTGATCGCCTCCTCGAGAACCGCATTGTCCTTGAGCTTGGTCCCGAGCCCAAGCTTCATCTGGCTGATGAAGAAGACGTCGGTCGGGTTGAGGTTGCCCGCCGCCTCGGCGGTGCGGAGCTGCGCCAGCGCGCCGGCGTTGTCACCCGCGGCCTCGAGCTTCTGCGCCTCGACGAGGACCGGACGAACCGGCTTCGAGATGTTCTTGGCGTCGACCGCACCCGGGGCGGCGGCAGCGGCGGCCTCGGCCTTCTTGGCGGTAGCGGGGGCGGCGATCGCGGTCGTCGCGAGCATCGCGGCAAGCAACAGGCGTGAAGTCGGCGTCATCAGTATCTCCCATCGGACGTAATTTGCCCCAGCGCTAAGCCGCCGAAACGTCGCGGTCAATCGCGTAACAGGCGTCGCATGAACGGCTTTTGAACTGTTCAGACACGCTTTCGCTCCCTAGGCAGGAGCAATGCTCGCTGTCCTCTCCCCCGCCAAGACGCTCGATCTCGAAACCCCGGTGCCCGATGTCGAGGTGACCGAGCCGCGCTTCATCGCCGAGGCGGAACGGCTCGCCAAGGTCGCCGCAAAGCTGCGCCCATCGGCGTTGCGCAAGCTGATGCACATCTCGGAGGGGCTCGCCGAGCTTAACGCCGCGCGGTTCAAGGCGTTCGACGTGCCGTTCACCACCGACAACGCGCGGCCGGCGCTCTATACCTTCGACGGCGACGTCTACGCCGGGCTCGACGGACCATCGATGGATCCGGCGACGGTCGGCTTCGCGCAAGATCACGTCCGCATCCTGTCGGGGCTGTACGGCGTGCTGCGCCCGCTCGACCTGATGCAGGCGTACCGGCTCGAGATGGGGATCAAGCTTCCCGTCGGACGGACGAAGACGCTGGTCGACTTCTGGGGCGATCGGATCGCCAAGTCGCTCGCCGACGATCTCGCCGACCACGACCACAACACGCTGATCAACCTCGCCAGCGTCGAATATTTCGACGCGGTCGCCGTCGACAAGCTGCCCGGCGACGTCATCGCGATCGACTTTCGCGACAACGACGGCGGCGCGCTGCGCTTCAACACCTTCGTCGCCAAGAAAGCACGCGGCAGCATGGCGCGCTACATGTGCGACCAGCGCCTCGACCGCCCCGAGGGGCTGAAGGACTTCACCGCTGACGGCTACAAGTTCGACGCACGGAGGTCGGATGACGACCGCTGGACGTTCGTCCGCGCTAAGGCCTAGCGCCCGCGTTGGGCGGTCGCGGCCAGCCGCGACCGTGCCCCGCGCTCACGTCCGGCACCGCCCAAGCAAAAGGGCCGGGCGTTACCGCCCGGCCCTCGATATTCGGCGATAAAAGAGAAGCTTAGTTCTTCTTCATCGCGTCGGCCTTGGCGTCCATCGCGTCCTTGGTCGCCTTGGCATGCTCCTTCATCGCGTCGGCGCTCTTCGACGCGTCGTCCTTCATCGCGCTCGCCTTGTCCTTGGCGGCGTCGACCATGGCGTCGGCCTTCTTGTCGGTCGAATCCTTCATCGCGCTGGCGTTGGTCTTGGCGGCGTCGACGACACCATCGGCCTTGGTCTTCATCGCGTTGGCGGCGGCATCGGTCGTCGTCGTTGCCGTCGTCGTCGTCGACGTCATCGCAGCGTCGCTCGCCGGAGCCGACGAATCAGCGACCGGGGTCGTCGTCGTCGTGTCGGTGGTTTCGGCGGCCTTCTTGCCGCAAGCGCCGAGCAGACCCAGGCTGGCAACCACGACCAGCGTAATGGCAGTCTTCATTGTCGTTCTCCGTGAGAAATGATGCGTGACGTACGCGAATGTGTCGTTAGCGAAAACAACCACGCTTGCGAAGCGCGAATATGACAGATGAATTACCGCCATTCACGCCGGGCAATGCGTCCGACGACTACTGGTTCGCGTAGGCCTCATTTCCGACGAAGCCCATCTTTTTAACGCCAGAGCGCTGCGCCGCTGCCATGACCTCGTCGACCACGACATACTTGGCAAGTGCATCGGGCTTGAGCCGGAGCTCGGGCTCGACCGGCAGTGCAACCGCCTGCTTCATGTAGCCGATCAACTGCGGGAGGGTGACCTCCTTGTTGTTCCAGTAGATCGCGCCCAGGAAGTCGATGTTGACCTGGTTGAAGTCGGGCTTGACGTCCGACGGATTGGGATTGGGCGGCGGCAAGTCGAGCTTGACCGCGTGCGTCTGGATCGGGATCGTGATGATGAACATGATCAGCAGGACGAGCATGACGTCGATCAACGGCGTCGTGTTGATGTCCATCATCGGGCTGCCTTCGCCGCCACCACCGGAACTAATCGCCATTTCTATACTCCTTGCGGCGGGCGCTGCCCGCCGCTTTCGAACCTAACGTTCGGTGACCGTGCCGGCGGGCGGCTCCGAGATGAAGCCGATCTTCTGGAAGCCTGCGCGCTGGAGCGTGTAGATCACGCCCCCGACGCAGCGGTATTCCATGTTGGCATCCCCGCGGATGTGGACCTCCGGCAACTCCTGCTTCGATCCCGCTTCCTTCTGCCGCTTGATCTCGGCCCGAAGCGCCGCGACCGAACGATCGAGAAGTTCCTGCTTGGTCGCGACCTTCGCCTGACCCCAATAAGTGTTGCAACCGGCATCCACCGAAAGCAGCACGTTCTCGGGTTTCGTCGTCGTCGGCAGATTGGCGACCTTGGGCAGTGAGAGCGGGATCGTCTGGATGACCACCGGGACGGTGATCAGGAAGATGATCAGCAACACCAGCATGACGTCGACGAGCGGCGTCGTGTTGATGTCGGTCATCGGGCCTTCGTCGCCGCTTTCGTCCGGTGATCCGACGTTCATCGACATGGCAAAGCCCTCGTCTTATCGCTCAACGCGCAACTACGGGCTTGGCGGTCGTGGCGATCGTCTCCGACGGAACGCGGGCACCCGACATCAGGAAACCGTGCACGTCCGACGCGAAGTCGCCGAGCTTCTCGGTCACCGACTTGTTGCGGCGGATCAGGTAGTTGTAGCCGAGCACGGCGGGAACGGCGACGAACAGGCCGAGCGCGGTCATGATCAGAGCTTCACCGACCGGGCCGGCGACCTTGTCAATCGACGCCTGTCCGGCGATGCCGATGTTGATCAGGGCGCGGTAAATACCGATGACGGTCCCCATCAGACCGACGAACGGTGCCGTCGACCCGACCGAGGCGAGGAAGGCGAGACCGCCCTGGAGCTTCGACACGACGCTCGCGTTCGAACGGTTCAGCGCCATCGTCACCCACTCGTGCTGGTCGATCTTGTCGGTCAGGCGGCCTTCGTGATGCTCCGAAGCGCGCAGGCCGTCGTCGACGATCTGGCGGAACGCGCTGTTCTTGCCGAGCTTCGACGCACCGTCCTTGAGGCTGGGAGCGGCCCAGAACTTCTTCTCGAGCTCACCGGCGTCGGCGAGCACCTTCCGCTGGTCCCACCACTTGGTCAGGATGATGTACCATGAACCCAGCGACATGATGACGAGAACGCCAAAGATCGCCTGGGTGATGATACCGCCCTGTTCGAGGGCTTGCATCAGGCCGTAGGGGTTGGTCGTAGCAACGGTTTCCATTTGGTTTTCCTTGCGATGTCGCGATTATCGTGATCGGTTGGTGATGCGCCCGCCCGGTCAATTCCGGGCGGGCAAGTGCGATTATTTCCGAATCTGCCAGCGAATCGGCAGAACCTTCGTCGATGCCACCGGCGTTCCGTTCTGCAGTGCAGGCTTGAAGCGGAAGCGACGCTGCGCAATCTGGCAGGTCTTCTCGTCGAGCTTGGGGAAGCCACTCGACGTCGTCACCGCACAGGTGTCGACCTTGCCCTGAGCGCTGATGCCGATCGTGATGACCGTCCGGCCCTCTTCTTCGGCACGCAGCGACGCCGGCGGATAGTCGTCTTCCGAGACTTCGAGACTGCGCGGATTGGCCGTCGCGGGCTGGGTCGGACCAGTCGCCACGGGCGGAGCCGGCGGTGCCGGGGGCGCCGGCGGAGCGACATAGGTCACCGGAGGCGGCGGCGCGACGTTCTGCGTCGTGATTGTCGGCGGCGGCGGACTGTCATTCTGAACAGTGACTTCCGGCGGCGGCACGAACGGTGGGATCTCGATATCCTTCGGCGGCGGCGGCGGCGGCTCGTCGGGCGGCGGCGCTTCTTCCTTGATGTTAACTGTCTCGAGCGGCCCGACGATGTGCTTGACCATCTTCAGAGCCAGCCCGGTAATGAGTGCGTAGCCGAGGAAGATGTGAATGATCACGGCGATGCCGAGACCGATCATCTTGCCTCTGCTAATTCCCTGATCAGCGTAAGCCATAACTCGAGCGAGACTCCCTCAAATGACCGGCGCGCCTGTGGCGCACCGTGATGTGTAGACTCAGTCTCGCCGATCAACGCTCGGTTTGACAAGCGAACAATCCAGTTTGGCGCATTATGTTGCGCTGCAACGTGGCTTGACGTCCGAACATTAGCCGCCACGCCATCTAGCTGCAACCCGCTTTGTCGACGGTTAACAGATTAGTCTACTTTCGCCCGCCTTGCCGAGTCCGGTACGGCAGCCTAAGCGGCGGCTTTCCTAACGGAGCGAAACATGTCGATCGCCCGCCTGCTTGTCATTCCGCTTGCGCTCCTATACTCGCTTTTGACTGCCTGCCCGGCAACGGCGGCTAGCTTCGCCGATCTTGCGGCATTGAGCATGGCCGCCCCCGTCGTTATCCGCGCGACGGTGTTCAAGGCCGAACGGCTCA
>NZ_JANYGL010000080.1 GCF_025362435.1 Polymorphobacter sp. | reverse complement strand
GCGTACAGCTCGCCCATCGGCGGCACGACTTCGACGAAGTTCGGGGTGCCCGTCGACGGCCGCGCCGCGACCTCGCCCGCCCAGCCGGACGTGACTCCGCCGACCGCGATCAGCTTGCGGTAGTTGGCCGAGCCGACCTGGACGATCGACGCGATTCCGCGGATCGGCGAGATCGTCTTGAGCGTGTCGTCGATGACGGTGTCGATCTCGTTCGGCACCGCGACGCCGCCGTCACCGGGCACGCCGATCGACATCGACTTGAGTTCGGGCGCGCCGGCGTCGAGGCCCTTGCGGAGGTAGCGATCGGTGAAAGCGGTGCGCGCCGGATCGGCCTTGGTGCCGGTCGCTGCGCCGGCAAGTGCGGGGCGGGTGAGCCGCGCGCTGAGACGGTCGATGTCACCGCGCAGTGCGGCGATTTCGGGATCGGGGACGACCGCGGCGACGGCGGTGAAGCTCGCGTCGAGCGGGTCGGCCTTGGTTTCATAGCTCGGGCTGTCGAACGTCATGCGGGAGTCTCCTGGTTGGAAAGGGCGTGCACACGCGCAAGGCGCTGCATCGGGAAGGTGACGAGGCTGACCTCGATCAGCTCGAGGTCGGTGAGGACGCGGCCGCCGCGCGTCGGGTGGCTGGCGCGGACGCGGTAGCCGAAGGACAGCCCGGTCAGCGCGCGGGAGGCGAGGAGCGCGAGGGCATCGCGCCCGGTCCGCGTGTCCTCGATCCCGGCGATGATCCGTAAGCCTCGCGCATCCTCGGCGATGCTGTCGACGAGGCCGATCGGGGTGCTGGCGTCGTGCTGCCACAGCAGCGGCACGCTCGTCCCGATCGCCCGGGCAAAAGCGCCGCGCTCGACGACGTCCCCCCCGGCATCGGGCACGCCGAAGACGCTCGCATATCCAGCGAGGCGGGTGATGGGCCCGCTCAACGGTGGATCAGCCCGGTCATGCCGAGCTTTGCCGCGATCCCCACCAGCAGCGCCGCAACCAGCGCCCGCACCGCCCATGTCACCACCGCCGACACCGCCGAGCGCTTGGCGTCGCGCCAGCCCTGGATGAGCTGGCGGAGTTCGACGATGTCGGTGACGGCGCGGTCGTCGTGGAGGCAGATGCTTGCCAGCGCGCGCGCGCCGCCCCAGCCTCGCTGGCTTCCTCGATCAGGGCGCGGAGGGTGACAAGGTCGGCCCCCTGCCCTTCGGCTTGTGCGATCAGTCCCGCGAGCATCGTCATGGCCGTGCCTCCAATCCCAGAAGTGAACGTTTCTCGTCGTCGGTGAGGAAATTCGCCGCTGAAACCTGGCTCTACAGCCGCTCGCGGTCGGCGCTGAGCGCCGGGATCGCGTCGCGGTCGACGCTCAGGCTCAGCCCCGGCCACCAGTCGCCGAGGTAGGTCGCGATCGACCCGAGGATGCGCGACGTCAGCGGCAGCAGCGTCAGCCGCCACAGCGCGATGTTCGCCTCGCGGTAATTGGCGAAGGCGTTGTCGCCCGACAGGCCGAGCAGCATCGGCGGCACCCCGAACGCGAGTGCGATCTCGCGGCTGGCGGTGTCGCGGGTGCGGGCGAAGTCCATCTCGGCGGGGGTCATCGACAGCGCCTGCCACTTGAGGCCGCCATCGAGCAGCATCGGCCGCCCGGCGTTCATCGCCCCGGCGAACCCCGCCTCCATCTCGGCCTTCAAGCGGTCGAACTGGTCGGCCGACAGCGTCGCGCCGTCGCCAGGGTCGTAGACCAAGGCCCCCGACGGCCGCGCCGCATTGTCGAGCAGCGCCTTGTTCCACGTGCTCGCGGCGTTGTGCGTCTCGACCGCCGCCGCCGACGCGCCGAGGCAGCCGAGGCCATAATGGTCGTCGAGAGGGTGGAAGCTGCGGATATGAAGCAGCCCCGGCCGCCCCTCCTGCGACCCGGCGCCGACCGTCACCGCCGGGAAGCGCTGGAGCGTCGAGCCGGCGCGGTACAGGTAACCGACCGGCCAGCCGCTGGCGTCGGACTCGACCGTGACCCGCTCCGGGCGCAGCGAATACAGCGCGACGGGCAGCCCGTTGGCGCCGAGCCCGACCTCGATATAGGCGTTGCCGTGGAGCAGCAGGTTCGCCGCGACGGTCTCGATCAGGTTTGGTCCGGGCTCGCCGCCATCGAGCAGGGCGATCGCCTGGTGTCCGGGCGGACTGCTCACGACCGGCGCTCCCGCCGCGCCCTCGGCGACGATCCGGACCGCGCGCTGGGCGATCGGGTTGCGGACATAGGCGTCGCGGGCGAGCGCCTCGTACGACCGCGTCGCGCCGAGGTTGCCGTTCCAGTTGGATCGCGCGAGTTCGGGGAAGATCCCCGGGGGGCGTGCCTGGGCGGGCCGCGACTTGCGGCCGAAGGGATTGAGATTCATGTGGTTCTCCCTTTTCTGCTCCCCCCCCCTTCAGGGGAGGGGTCGGGGGTGGGGCAGTCGCCGCAAGCACGGAGTATGGGCTGCCCCACCCCCGGGCCGGCGCAAGGGCGCCGTCTCTCGCCCCTCCCCTGAAGGGGAGGGGTAGGTCACGTCAGAGGCTGCGTACGCTCGGCACCCTCGGCGATTTGCCGAGCAGCAACTCGCTCACCGCCCAGACCAGCGCATCCGCCCGATCGGGCGACCTCCCCGGCCCGGCATAACCGCCGCCGGTCATCAGCCCGCACAACTCGTCCTCGAGCGCCGGGAACGCCCCGGCGTGGTGGACCTTGCCGTGGACGTAGAGCACCGACACCGGCTCGGCGCGGGCGACCTTGCCGCGTGCGGCGTGGACCGGCTTGATCGGCAGGCTGTTGTCGACCTGTCGCAGCACCGAGGCTACCATCTCGCCGCCGTTGTTGACCTCGGCGACGATCAGGTCGGCGGCAAATTCGTCCGCCGCCGCGACCACCGCGCGCGCCCAGACATCGGGCGCGGCGTGTTCGACCGAGCGGTCGGCGAGGACATAGCCGTGACCGTCCGCCCCCAAAGCGACGACGACGATCCCGCAGGCGTCGCCGGTCTGCGTTGCCGGCGGGTCGACCGCGATCACCGTCCGCGTCACCCGGGGAACGACCCCCACGCGGCACGCCTCGACCATCGCGCGGGTCCACAGCGCGCCGTCGAGATCGTCGATGATCTCGCCCTGCAATTCCTGCCGCCCGAGCCGCGTCCCGCCATAGTCGCGGGCGACGCTGTCAAGGAACGACGGCGCGAGGTTGGCGCGGTTGTCGACCGTCCGCCCGCGCGTGACGACGACCCCGGGGCTCCCCCCAGCCATCGCCTTGAGCCACGGCAGCGGGCGCGGGGTCGTCGTCAGCAGCAGCCGCGGGCTGCTTCCGTTGCGCAACGTCAGGCGGAGATTGCTCAGCGCATCGGCGGCATGGACCCACTTCGCCGCCTCGTCGCCCCACGCGAAGTGGAACGACGGCCCGCGCAGCGAGTCGGGCTCGATCGCGCCGAACAGCGACGCGGTCGACCCGTTTTTCCACGTCAGCAAGCGCCGCGCCGGTTCGAACTTCGGCCGCAGCCGCGCCACCGCGAGCACCCCGGCGTCGCCCTCGACCATCACGCTGCGCGCATCGCCGAGCGTCGCGCCGACCAGCGCGATCCGCGCGCCCTTGACCGAGCGGGCGCATTCGTCGACCCACGCCGCCCCCGCCCACGTCTTGCCGAAGCCGCGCCCAGCCAGGATCAGCCATGTCGTCCAGTCGCCGTCGGGCGGACGCTGCCCCGGGTGAGCGATGAGGTGCGGTGCCGAACCCAGCGCAACGAGCTGCTCGACGGGCAGCCTGTCGATCGTCTCGGCAAGCTCGGCGGGGGACTGTTCGATGAACTGACGCCACGGCGATCGGAGATCGTCGGTCATCGGCGCTCCTTTCAAGTTTTTGGAGGCCGGCACCGACGCTTCGGAACCGGCAGAACAAGTCGCTTCGCCGGTGCGTTACCCGGGGCATGAAAAAGCCGATTTCCTCCGCCGCGCCGCTCCTTGCAGCCGCAACCGCGACGCTCACCGCGTCTCTGCTCGCGGTATCGCTCCTCGCTCCGCCGCCTGCCGACGCCGCGACGATCGCGGCGATGCGCGACCAGCGCCGCGTCGTGATCGTTGCCGCGCCGTCCGCCGCCGATCCGCAACTCGCGGCTCAGCGACACGCGCTCGCCGGTTGGCGGCAAGGCGCGCTCGATCGCGACATCAGCGTCGTCGAGGTGGTTGGAAACTCGGTGAGCGGCGCCGACGACACCGCGAGCGCGATCGAACGGCGCTATGCGCTACCGGCCGGTCGATTTGCGGTGATCCTGATCGGCAAGGACGGGCACGTCGCGATGCGCTCGGCCACGCCGCTCTCCGCCGCGACGCTCGAGGGGACGATCGATGCGATGCCGATGCGGCGCGCGGGGGAGCGGTGAGGACCGGCTATTCGAGCCCCGGATAGTCGATCGCCTTCGGCCGGATCGCGATCGCGGCGAGAAACGCCTCGCGTGTCATCAGCTCGACCGGCTCGGGCCCGTCGGCGGCGTGCTGACCGTACTTGTCGGACATCAGCGCCACGACCACCTTGGACGCCAGCGGATCGTTGTAGACGCGATAGGTATCGACGACCTTGCCCTGGTAGATCGTCCGCCGCTTGACGCCGCTTACCAGCCGCTTGAACAGCGCCGCCTCGAGCCTGGCTGGGTCGATCTTCAACGTCGGGACGCGGCCGAGCGCGGTGTCCCATGCGATGCGGAAGTCGGGGTGATGATCGCGCGCCCGGTTGAAGGCGAAGCGCGACGCCCCGGCGCGGTCTGCAGCGACTCCGACCGCGCCGCAGTCGCGCAACGCGGCGATGAAGCGGTCGCGGCGGTCGGCGTCGATCACCGGCGCGGCGCGCGCGGGTAGTGCCGGTATGGGCAAGGCGGGCTCGGCGATCGGCCGCGGGGCCAGTGCCTGGGTCATCGATCGTTCCCTTCAGGTGAAACGCAAACCGCCCACCGGGTTGCCGGTGGGCGGAGTTCTGCAGCGTTCCTGAAGACTACACTTTATCGGTTCGCTTGTCAAGCATTTTGTGCCTGTAAGGTTTGTTTCCTACAACCTGTAGGGTTTGTTTCCTACAGGTTGTACGACGATCACGTCCCTATCTTCCTGTTTACGCGTCCTTCTGATGCCCTTCCCACTTTCGGCTCTGCGGTGGGAAGGCAGGACGCGAACCCCTCAGCGCAGCTGGTAATGATCCGCCAGCCGGTCGAGCGCGAGCAACAGCACCACCTTCCCCGCGCGCGCCGGCCAGCCGAGCGCTTTCTCGCACGTCTCGAGCCCGTCGCCGCTGCACACCACCCGCCACAGCACGTCCGACAGCCCCCCGCCGACGGCGGTCACCGCTGCCTCGAAGCGCGCCTTGGCGGCGATCTGCGCGGTAGAGGCGTCGAGCATGTCGGGGGCTCCGCGTGCACCGCGCGACGACGCCCCGGCGTCCCAGCTCATCGTCGTCCGCGGCGCGAGGCTGGCACGCATGAAGTCGCCGCGCAGTTTTTCCCCCGCCTCGAACTGGCGCGCGCTGACCATGCCACGGCGGACGAGCCAGCCGAGCGGTGATTCGGCGAGGTTGACCGTCACTCGCGCTCGGTCGACGACGGCGGAAGGTGCGAGGCGCGCCTCGGCGAAAAGGCGGTTCGTTCCAGCAGCAGGAAGCTGCGAGATAGTCCCTGATGTCCTGGCCGGACGAACCGGCTTGGCGATCTGGCGGCGGGCTGGCTTCGGCATGACGTTTCTCCCTCACGAGCACAGCGACTCGGGCGAATCAGTCTTGCCATAGCCGTTCATCTGTAGGACAGAGGCAAACCCTACAGGTTCAGGAGATACTCGTGATCACCCGTATCCGCGAGGTCCGCAAAGCCAAGCGCATGACCCTCCACGAGGTCGCCGCCGCATGTGAACCGCCAACGACGGCACAGACGATCGGCCGCCTCGAAACCGGCATGCGAACCGTATCGGTCGGCTGGCTCAACCGTATCGCCGCCGCGCTCGGCGTCGCCGCCGCCGATCTGGTGACGTTGCCCGATCGCATCGACGTGCCGGTCACCGCCATCCTCACCGCCGAGGGCGCGATCCCGCCGCGCCGCGCCACCGCGCTGCTGCCCCCCGCCCCGCTCGGCGATTACGTCGGGATGACCGTCGAGATCGCGCAGGGCGATTACCGCAACGGCGATTCGGTCTGGCTCGAAAAGCTCGCGCCGAAGGATTTCGCCACCGCGCTCAACCGCGACATCCTCGTCCCCCGCGCCGCCGGGCGCTTCGCCTTCGGCCGACTGGTCGGGACCGAGGGCAAGAAGCTCCAGCTTCTCCCGCTCGAGCCCGGCGCGCGCCAGGTCGTAGTCGGTGATGCGGCGTGGATCGGCGTCGTGCGGATACTCGTGCGCGCGCTGTAAACGCGCACCAGACTGGACTTAGCCCCAACCCACGCCCACTTGGTGCGGATGATCCCGCTGATCGACCCCTTCGGCCGCACCGTCGACTATCTCCGCATTTCGGTCACCGACCGCTGCGATTTCCGCTGCGTCTATTGCATGTCGGAAAACATGACCTTCCTGCCGAAAAGCGAGGTGCTGAGCCTCGAGGAAATCGACCGGATCGCCACCGCATTCGTCCGCCGCGGCACCCGCAAACTGCGCCTCACCGGCGGCGAACCGCTCGTCCGCCGCGGCGTCGTCGACCTGATCGGCCGACTGTCGCGCCACATCGCCAGCGGCGACCTCGACGAGATCACGCTGACCACCAACGGCTCGCAATTACGCAAGTTCGCCAGCGACTTGTTCGCCGTCGGGGTGCGCCGGATCAACGTCAGCCTCGACACTTTGGACCCCGCCAAGTTCGCCCGGATCACCCGTTGGGGGCGCCTCGAACAAGTCCTCGACGGCATCGCCGCGGCGAAAGAAGCCGGACTCCACGTCAAGATCAACATGGTCGCGCTGAAGGGTCTGAACGACGACGAGATCGACACCATGCTGGCATGGACCGCCGCCCACGGCCACGACCTCGTCCTGATCGAGACGATGCCATTGGGCGCGATCGACGAGGACCGCGCCGACCGTTATCTGCCGCTCAAGGCGGTCCGCCGCAACCTCGAGACCCGCCACACGCTGATCGACCTGCTCGACAAGACGGGCGGCCCGGCGCGCTATGTCCGCATTGCCGAGACCGGGCAACGCCTTGGTTTCATTACGCCGCTGACGCATAATTTCTGCGAGGGGTGCAACCGCGTCCGCCTCACCGCGACCGGGCAGTTGTTCCTCTGCCTCGGCCAGGACGACGCCGCCGACCTGCGCTCGGTCCTGCGGGCGACCGACGACGACATCGTCCTCGACGCCGCGCTCGACGAGGCGATCTCGCGTAAGCCCAAGGGCCACGACTTCGTCATCGACCGCACCGCCCGCGCCCCCGCCGTCGCCCGCCACATGAGCGTCACCGGCGGATGATCTCGCGGATGGCGCTGCTGGTATCGCCAACCGCCCAGGCCCACGCCGCCGAGGCCCTGCTCCGCCCGCTGTACGACTGGACCGCGATCCGCGACGCCGAGGTCGTCATCGCGCTCGGGGGCGACGGGTTCCTGCTGCAGGTCCTCCACGCCGCTCTCCACGCCCGCCAGCCGCGCCCGGTGTTCGGCATGAATCTCGGATCGGTCGGCTTTTTGATGAACGAATTCCGCGTCGACGACCTCCCGCGCCGCCTGACCGAAGCGCGGGGCTTCGCGCTCCATCCGCTGTCGATGGAGGCGCGGACAACTGGCGGCGCGACGACGGTCTCCCCCGCGATCAATGAGGTCTCGCTCCTCCGCGAGACGCGGCAGGCGGCGAAGCTCGAGATCAGCGTCGACGGCAAGGTGCGCATGCCCGAGCTGTCGTGCGACGGCGTCCTCGTCGCGACCCCGGCCGGATCGACCGCGTACAATTTGTCGGCGAGCGGGCCGATCCTGCCGCTCCAGGCCGACCTGCTCGCGCTGACCCCGATCAGCCCGTTCCGCCCCCGGCGCTGGCGCGGCGCGCTGCTGCCGCAGGGGTCGATCATCGAGATCCGCATTCTCGAAAGTGAGAAGCGCCCGGTCAGCGCCGTCGCCGACCAGCTCGAGGTCCGCGATGTCGCCTCGGTCCGGATCGTCAGCGACCGCAGCGTCACGCTCGACCTGCTGTTCGACCCCGGCCACGCCCTCGACGACCGCATCTTCACCGAGCAGTTCGAGAACTGACGCCATCGCTGAGCGACGGGCATTACCTAACGACGCGGCGAGCACGTCGACAGGGGTTGTTACCCACGATCGGCATCGCTATAGCCGCTGCTCCGTTCCCTGGTAGCTCAGCGGTAGAGCGTTCGACTGTTAATCGAAATGTCGTAGGTTCGAATCCTACCCGGGGAGCCAGCCACTTCGAACACGCTACCGCGTGTCGCCTTGCGCTGGAACGCGAATGCATCCCGTTACGCTCTGGCTTTCCGAGTTGCGCCAGCCGCGCGTACATCCTGAAACTAGGTCCTCCGTGATCGAAACTTAGCGCAGGCGCGATCTGTCTGATAGGCATTGCCACAGCGTCGAGTACCGTACCGTAAAATCGGCGGTTACAGCGTGCACAGAGTCGTCTTTCAGAAGGACTTGGCCGAAGTCGGACGGCGACGGGTCCGCTTCTGCGGACGAGCAACAGGCTCGGCCGAAGAAAGCAACAGCCGACGGTCGGAGTCTTACAGTTACTATTTCCAAGCAAAGTAGCAACGCTCTGAAGAACCAACTACGGTGGCTCATGTGACCGTCGTTGCTTCTTGAAAGCAACCACTAATTATCTCCCGGCCTGGCTGTCTGGCACGGCCTTCTCGCGCGGTGGCAGAAGCACCAGGTCTGCCGCTTGATCGGCATCTTTCAGAAGCACTTTGCGCGGCGTGCCCAACTGCGCACGCATCGTCAGACCGCGGCCAAGGTCGAGGACCTGGCTCGCGCGCGCGGGGAGGGGAAAGTTAGACGGGACTTCTCCCGCGTCGAACGCGTCCCGGAAACGGCGTTCCACGAGCGCTGTTGCAGCGGCCACGGCGTCCAGCACGAATCGTCGAACCTCCAAGTCGTCGACGAGCGGTGCAACGCAGATGAGGAGACACCCCGGGGCGGATCCTTCCTCGGTCGCAGTCTCCACGGCGTTCCTCAAAAAGCCTGCGATCGAATCGCGAACAGTCGGTGGCGAAAAGAGCGCCTTTGCGGCGAGAGCGCCCTTCGCCTCTGCATAGGCCCGCAGAGCGCGCACAAATATCGTCCGCTTGTCCCCAAAGACGGAATACAGGCTCGGCCGACCCACACCCATGCCGGCGACGAGATCGTCGATCGTCACGCCGTCGTAGCCCTTCGACCGGAACACTCTGGTTGCTGCTTCCAGCGCCTGCTTCTCGTCGAAGCTGCGTGGTCGACCGCGAGGCCGGGCGGAATTTTTAATCATTCAGTTCAGAACTCATCGACCGGGGCCATTATTCAGAATATGTAACGTTTTAGTTCGTAATTAACAAGTCGCCTTGGCCCGTTCGGCGTGGGCCAGCACGCCTTCGCACGAAAGCGCCCATGGGACATTCGATCGCTCTGGTCACCGGAGCAACCTCCGGTCTCGGTTACGCCGCCGCAAGGCTGCTCGCGACTGGCAGTCGTGCGGTCATCGTCACCGGGCGCAGCCTGCAGCGGGCGTCGGAAGCGGCCACTCAGCTCGCGGTGCAGACCAAGATGGAGGTATTCATGCCACTCGAGCTCGAACTGAACGCTCCTGCCAGCATTCAGTCTGCCCTGGCCGAACTGGTCAAGCGACGTCAGCCGATCGACCTTCTTCTGCTCAATGCCGGCTGGATCGGCGGCAAGGAGCGCGTGCTGACAACGGCAGGCGTCGAGGCGACCCAGGCTCGGCTCGTCGGACATCATCAGCTGACGGTCGGCCTCCTCCGCGCCGATCTGCTGAGCCCAAACGCACGGATCGTCATCGCCGGCTCGGAGGCCGCCCGAGGTGACGTCCCCCTGTTCAGTTACACCGACGTGGCGGCGCTCGCCGCGAAGCAATACCATGATGATCGCAGCGCTGCCGTCGAGGACGTGCTGCGCAGCGGACCGAACGTGAAGTATCGGCCCAACCGGGCGCACGCGGATGCCAAGCTCTTCGTCGCGTGGTGGGCGGCGGCGCTGTCCCGCAGGTTGCCCCCCGGCATGGCCGTCTACGCGGTCTCCCCCGGCAGCACGCCCGGCACCAAAGGGCTGCGAAATGCAGGCCTAGCCTTGAGGTGGCTGATGCTGCCGCTGGTAAAACTCATCCCCGGCATGTCCCAGACACCTGAAATCTCGGTCTGCCGCTATCTCAGGGCATCGGCGTTCGGACTAGGGTCAGGACCCATTGATTTGAGCGTCGTTATCTGATTCAGGCTCCGCAAGGAGACTGAGTATGAGCGACCTGTATTGGCTTACTGACGAGCAGATGGCTCGGCTGGAGCCTTATTTCCCCAAGAGCCACGGCAA